>DATEAB010000001.1:0-2479 GCA_035288545.1 archaeon
TCCCGCAGCCGCTTGCTGATTATGTCGTCAACTGCAGTAATGCTCCATCTCGTCGGCACGAACCTGCGCTCGACCTGCATTCCCAGCAGCCCAGCAGAAAAAACTTTCTGTATTCGCGTCGTCGGCAGCTTATGTTTGTAGAGTTCAAGAACTGCAGCGTTGGCTTTGACGTCAACATCAGAAATCAAATAGTCGACTTTCTTTTCCACGCTGGCGTTTTCTGCAAGCCGGGCTGAAACAATTTGCGCCGGGTTTCCTATCGGCGTGCTGACTATGTCATGGGCGAATAAAAATCTTGGCTGCTTCTTCAGATGTATCTCAACATCGGTCGGCTTCTTGGCTGCCGCAACTTCCTTTGCAACATCGACGAAGCGGCCTGACTGTGTGCGGATGTCCGACTTGAAGTGGCTGTAAATAAGCTGCGAGCGGTGGGCAAAAATCTGCTCGAGCGTCGCCCTGCTGCCGTACCAGCTTTCCGGAGAATCGAGGACCGCTGCCTGCATGTCCGCCTGCTGCTGCGGAGGAGCGAGTATGCCCATGTTGACTTTTGGATATCCGAAATTGCCGACGAAAATCGAGGGCGGACTGCTGCCTGTGAAATCCTTCGTCGCTTCTATCGTCTTCTGCCAAAACTGCAAATTTTTTCTAATATTTTCAGGCAAGTCGCGAAATCGCATAGAAGTCAAATTACTTTATCGCTTGCAAAATATAAAAAAGCAATTAGGACTTCATAGCTAGAATTTCTGCTTCAGATTTTTCTGTTTTTGGAACAAATCTAATATCGAAATACCATTCATAGAAATTAAAATCAGAATGTATAGAATTAGCGGATAAAGCATGTATTTCCTCTCTAGATTTGTAATGAACTTCAATCGGCTTATCAGGCGTTATGTGCACGCTGACATTCTTTTTGCCTTTGTCTATATAACTTTCGGCTTCGACAATGAGTCTTCTATGAGATAAGTCAGTATTGTATCCTATATCACCACTTCCAATGACATATATTGGCAAAGCTCTTATCATTTTCAAAACTTCTGTATCATCAACACCTTTGCAATTGCCAATTTCCCAAGAAACTGTAAATTCATTTTTTTCTGGTCTTGTAAAAGATAGAACCATAACTTAATTCAGTAATTCAAAAGATTTAGCTTTAAAAATCAAGCAGGCATTGACTCAGGAATTATCGGCGGACGCTCGTCTGTAAGAAGGAACAGATAAGCTGACAATCGATAACGCGCCACGACGACTGTCTTGATGAATGACTGCATGCCCTTGTGCCTGCGCGCGTAGAAGAGGATGTGCAAGATTTGTATTGCCCAAATCACAAATGCAACGAAGCTGAAAATTCCGAGAACGATTCCTCCGACAATTCCCCAGACAATGCGCACGAGCAACTCGACACGCGGGGACTTCGGACTGAATTTCACATCTGCGCTGACGCTTTTCATCGGCATTTTTTCACTTCACGCTCTCAGAAAAAGAATATTGGAAAGAAACCTTAAATAGTTAAACTGAGGCAAGCTGCAGCAAACGTCACGCCGCGCTCGTCTTGCCCTTCTCGACCTTTATTCCGCCCTCGAAAGCCGTCTTTTCCTCATGCCCGTAGCGCTCAATCGCCTCGGAAGTCATCATCCCCGGCCTCTCGTCAGAGCATTCGCGACATATCGTGACGACGCGCCCTGTCTCCTCGTCGCCTGCAGAGAAGACGTTCTTCTTGACCTTGCCGCATATGTCGCACTTTCCTTCGAAAACAGCAGAAAGCTTTATCTTCATTATTTTATTTTAAGCATCAGATAAAATAAATAAATAGCTGATTAAATGAAATTTGCGTTGAAACGAGCAAAGAAGTTTGGATGGCAAGGTCTAAAAGGATGGGCTTATAGTTCAAAGAAGGATTTCAAAAGGGCGAGCGCTGCTTATTTTGAAATTAACGGAAGTCACGGCAAAATCAAGACAATTCGCAGCGATCGAATTTATTTTGTAATACAAGGCAAGGGAAAATTTATTATTAAAAACAAAATTTTTTCTGTTAAAAGCAAAGATGTAATCATAGTTCCAAAAAACGTGCCGTATGACTATAGCGGTAAAATGAAGCTCTTTTTGGTTCATACTCCTTCCTTTGATGCGGCTTTTGAAAGGCAGTTGAAAAAATAAACAAACGTTTAAATATCAAACTATATCACTTAAACTGGTGGGATGATCGCACTGCTCCAGACTGAATTAAATGTAGATGGAGGTAGCTAGAGACCACCTCTTTATCATTTTCTAAAAGCTCTTTCTCAAATTTCACATTCGATCGAGCATCAAGTGAAGAGAGTATGCAGAGAAAACGACAGCAAACCAGAAAATAAAATCGTTAGGCGACAAGCCGAGCGCAAAATGAACCAGCATGACGATGACTATCGAAAACAAGATTGCAAATTTCATAGAGTGCGAGAAGCCGCGGTGCTTCGAGGGGACGTTTCTCAGCAGGAAGTAG
>DATEAB010000002.1:0-3589 GCA_035288545.1 archaeon
TTGCATAAGAAATTAGTTGCAGCGCTAACGATCGCTATCTTCGTGTTGAGCTCCGTCGCTATATTCACTCCAGTGTCAGCGTAGTGCCTACATCACATTCACCGAATTCATAGCATCCAATACCGAGTCCACATTTGCAGCGCTTCACTTGCAGAGATGTTCCAGTCTCTGCATCCCCTTTTTTTTGTTTCTAGTCTTTCTAGTTTTTTTGAAAATTTTTTTGGCGTTTCGTCGAATCGTGTCTCTTTTCTTTCAAACGCAAGAATAGCGAAATGAGGACTCATGTCAAGAGTCTGAATAGAAATGAAGAAAAAAATGAAAAATCAAAGGTGAAAGCAAATGAGCACAAAGGTAAAGGAAAGACTTCAAAGAATGAACGTACTGCCAACAACAACACACGAAGAAAGGCAAGAGCTTGACAGAGTCATCGAGGAACACACGCAAAAATATTGCGATGATGCTGTGGGTCAGCTAACAGACGAACAACTTCTGCAATACCTAAAAGAAGCGAGAGAACGACTAAAGAAATCGAAGAAAGAGCCGATGTACGTGACTGCTTAACCTTCAAAAACTCCCATTCCTCCAGCGGGATTTATTTTTTAGCTGGCCAGCTTTCTGGTTCGTTTTGTGCTGGACAAAAACAAGATGAAGCAAAAAAAAACGAAAGAGGTGAATAAGAAAATGGGAGCAGGTGGAAAAGTTTCTGCAGTGCTTGCTGTTGTTGTGGTTATTTTCGGCATCATCGGTGGTTACGCATTCTACGCGAGCACAATATACCCTCTCGACCAGGGCGTTGCATGGATAAGCAGAGCACAGACTGCAGGGCATGCAACAGAAATGATCGAGAACATACAGAATGCTCAGCAGCTGCTACAAAACAAACATGGCAATCCGGCGTGGTGGTTTCCAACTTCGCTGACCGACTGGGATAGAATAAACAACGATCTTTCCAGTCAAAAGGCAAGGCTGCAAGAGATAAACTCTCTTAGAGAATCGAATCCAGACGCATACCAACAAGGCCTTGACGATGTACGGGGAAAGCTGCGAGTCACTTACGAGCAAATGGAATCAACAATTTCATGGGAGTGGATATCACCGATAATAATATTTCTATATGCAGTTGTGATAATTCTCGCGGTCGTGTTATTTGCGATTGCGCTTCTATACTGGGACTGACTCAGACACATTACACCACTCCAACGCAGGCTCCTAAACTTCCAAATGTTTGCTGCTTTCGTCTTTTTTGAAAGCAGACTGTTACACTTCAGCAAAAAGTGAGATGAAAGAAGAAAAAACAAAGGAGAAATGAAAAATGAATGAAGTAAGAATGTCAAAATTCGGAGTACAGATCTACGCAATCTTAGCAATGCTGTTCCTTGCGTCCGCGCTGTGGGCGTCGACCTCGAACAACACGACAGCATCGTCAGTAGTCGCAACGATACTTGTGATATGCGCTTCATCGATGATGGCACACGCATCGCCTGTCCTGAAATTCAGGTGGCAGAGGATTGCTACCTTCATTACCTTTCTATGGACGGGACTTCTCGGCATAGGAATAACAGTAATCCACGGGTCATTCGAACTCTTGCCGGCATACGAAGTCACTTACCTGATATGTCTAGCGATGTTCATTGCAGGCAATGCATGGCCGAATTTGCCGCCACGCCCATGGAAATCGAGAGGCATCTCGCTTGCCCTTTGAACGAGGTGAGTTGACTTTGGTGAAATGCATAAAGTGCGGAAATGAAGTCGGAGGACCCAAAAAAGAATGGGACATGGATCCTAGCAGTTCAGGAAAACACAGAAGAGGCCGAGGTCCAGCAATACACATCAAGCACTACTCCTGCCCGAGTTGCGGGAAGAAGTTCAGGCTTGCAACAAAACTTCTCTTCGAACCGACATTAGAACAACAAACTCAAGCTCACTAAATAAATTCCTTTTTTATTTTTGCTGTTAGACGTTTAACATTATTAAAATTTGTTAGACGTATAACAGCTAGAAATTAATTTTAAAAAACTTCCAGAGAAATTTCGAAAGCAGCGACGGGCATTTCCAGCTGCCAGTTCTTCAACACCTCTGGAGCAACCTCACCAACTATCCCAATGGATTTGCCACCGACAAAAACAGCTGCAGCCCTTCCTTCGATAAAGCTCGGGTGAGAAATTTTTTGCAGCTTGTATTCAATGCCAAAAGCAGCCAGCAGCGCGTCGAGCAGAGAAGAAATTTCCTCGTAACTAACTTTCGTGTCTGCGACTGCAGCAACAACTTTCCTCACATCTCGCGTCCTCGTTTCCCTGCGTTCATCAGGCAGAACCGTGTCGCCTATCTCAAAAATTCTTTGCGGATATTCCACATGCTGGTTGACTGACAAAAATTCAAGCAGGTTCGGCAGAATGGAAGTTCGGAATATGCTCCAGTTCTCGCTGACAGCATTTTCTATCTCCACAACTTTTTCTTCCTTCGTTTTCATTTTGGCGAAAAGATTTGCACGGCTTGTCAGCATGTAGGAAATGATTTCCTGCAGACCGAGACCGACCATGACTTTCGCAACTTTGCCTGTGAGAATTTCGCGCTGGTCGTTTCCTCCGATCGTCGCAAGCCTCGGCATCTCAGGCTCGATCTTGTTGTAGCCATAAGAAATGATTACATCTTCTGCAATGTCTCGCGCGTGCATGATGTCCTGCCGATACGCCGGAGAGATGACTTCAATCTTCCTTCCTTTGGCAAACGCGTCGTGTCTTGCCTTCCTCAGCAGCTCGACAATTTCCTTCGTCGTCAAGTTCATACCAGCGACTTTGTTTATGTAGTCGACGTCGACCACAGTTTTTCTCGGCATGAAATCAGGAGTGACGATTGTCCTGTCAGGATATTTCACAGTCACTGTTTCGATAATTGCGCCGCGGTCGGCAAGCGCGCACACAAGAACGTTGAGCGCGGGCAGCAAGAATTTCATGTTGAATCCGCTGCATTCGATATAAAGATTTTTAGTTTTCTCTGTGACACGGCCACTGATGTCGCTGTTGATAATTGGCGGTATGGAAAGTGCGTTGTCGTTTGCGTCGATGAACATCGGATATTCGCTCATGCCTTTCAGCAACGGACCGAACTCTTTTCCCTTCGGATGCAGCTCGAGAATTTCTCTGGGCGTGAGTGCCCTGTCGAAATCCAGAGGAATGAACTTTATGCCCTCTGGCTTGACGGTCGTGAAACGAATCGGCGGCTTGATTTTGTCCAGATCGTAGTAACCAATTGCGACTTCTTTTCTGTTGCGGCCGAACGTCGTTGCAACTTTTTCCTGCAGCTGGATCATTTGTGACAGGACGTCTGCGTCGATTTTCAGTTTGTGGACGACCGCGCATACTGTATACGGCCTCACGTTTTTAACTTTCGGCTCGACTTTCACAACAAGCTTTCCTTTCGCTGCTTTGTAAGTTGGCATGCCGCGCTTCGTCGTGTAACGTCCTTGTATCTCACGCGCGATTCCTTCAGCGCTCCACAAGTCCGGCCTGTTCGAATCCTTAATATCAATTTTTATTAAGTCGCCGTCAGCAGCTTCCACTTCACCTTTTGCATACAGAACCGCATCTTG
>DATEAB010000003.1:0-6484 GCA_035288545.1 archaeon
CTCAGAGGCAACAACTACTACAACGACTACGACAGCAAGTGAATTGAACGTCTCTGCAACAAACATAACGACGACCACTACTGAAACAGCAACTACAGAAATCCAACAACCAGCTCAACAACCAAGCGGCGAAGGAGTCTCTGGCAGTGGCGGGGGCGGAGGAGGTGGTGGCGGAGAAGGCGGTGTTCCCATTTTTATAACTACTACAGCTACTACGACTACTGTAACAACACCAATTGTCACTAGTGTTCAGACAACATTTGAGGTCATTCCGGGAAGTGTCGCCGACCTTAGTGTAACTATCGGGGCGCAGACCTTCAAAGTAAAGGCCACGAACGAGCTTTACACATCTTCACCAGTTCCATTAAAGCCCCCACGCTTATCTTTTGACCAGGCTGCTAAGATTGCTTATGATGAAGGAAAATTTTTTGAGTTGGACCAGATAAGACTTCAGTATCATATAGGGGAACCACTTTATATCGTTTACGGGCTCGCGAAGGACAGATTTTACAATTTCGAAGTTGATAACTTAAGAATAGTTAAATTAGATGCCGATTCAGGTGATGTTGTGGAAATATTGAAAGAGAATGTCATCTTCTCTTTCATAAAAACAGTTTTTGTTTCTGCAATTAAAGTATGGTTTAAATAAGAATCTCGAAAAAATGCTTACTTTTATTTTTACTTCTTCAACGCTTTCTTAAACTCTTCTTTGAACTCTTTGGCCTGATCTGAAATTCTCTCTGCAGTCTTTTCCAGAATTGTCCTCGGCGAGCCCCGGCTGCTTTTCACGAAGACTTTTGGCTGCGACAAATAGGGGTGCTCTTTCATGTGTGCTGCTTCTGCTGTCGACTTGTCAGTCCAGCTTTCCTGCCTTAGGAGATTTGCAAAACTTATCGTTTCGCCGCCGATTTCAACGAGAACAGCATCCTTCTCTTCCTTTAGAATTTTCACTTCCATAAACCGACACCCTAACTGCCTTAACCAACATTATTCGTTTGATTATTTAAATCTTTAATCAAGTCTTCTCGATGCTGAGTTCGGGCTGAATGTGGTACCAGTTGATTAGGGGAATTTTTGTTCTTTCGAGGTCATCAGTTCCAATGCGAGGGCAGCTGAAATTAACAAGGACATCCAACTTTAGCCCTTCAATTTTATCATTTGCAAATTCGTCCAACGCCAGCACATAAACTTTCTTCCCGTCCTTCTCCAGTTGCTGCTTTACTTTGAACGGATTGCCGAACATCTGTCCGCGCTTCCAGCTGACAAGCAGTCCGACTTTTCTCGCCTCTTTCAGCTGTGCCTTGTTCCATTCCGTAATTTTCTGAACTTTCTTCTTTTGCTCGTCCATGTCGTGTATCTGCTGCTTTTCCAAATCCAAATTCAAAATCGGCTTGTCCGTGAAGACAGCCAGGCCAAGGCCGTAAAATTTTCCTGCAGATATGCAAAGAAACGCGTCGACCTTGCTTTCGACTGCAAGTCCTGCCCCGATGCGACAGCCAAGCATCTGTCCTGCGAACTGCAGTGACTTATGCAAGTAAACTTTCTTCCCGTGAGATTCCAGAAATTCTGAAACTTTTGGCAATGTTTTTACGAACTGCAGGCTGGTCACGAGTCCGATGCTGTTGAATTTTTCCAATTTGTGAAATTCTTTTTCCAAAATAGGCAGCGGGTCTGCTTCAAGGAAATAATCCCAGTAAACAACCGGTAGTTCGGTCTTCACTCCGTAATCTTCATGCGCGACATGCACAATCGCATCGCACTTCAGCCGTTTCGCCTCGTCTTCCCTTACATCACAGGCGCCGTAGGTTCTTTCCATGCACAAAGCAGTTTCGAATCCAGCCTCTTCAAACTTGTCAGCAATTTCTTGCACGCGGATTTTTATTCCCTCAGGGAAATGCACGAAAATTCTTTTTGCCTTCAACTCGCGCAATTTTTCAACAACATCTTCAAAGGTTTCCACTTGAGCTTTCGATTCTTTCATTTAACCAAACACCAGTTGTAGAATGTAAGGCAATGCGATAATCATTGCGACAATTAATATAAACATTATTAGATTTTTAACTCTTTGCTGGCTCCACACAAGTCCGACGATTGCGCCGACAGCAATGCCGAACAGATGGGCGGGATATGCTACTTGATCCTCTGTTGCGAACAGGAGGGCACTTGTTGAAAGAAAGTACAGCGCGCCTGCGATGACGAATGGTATGGGAATTATAAAAGGAAACATCGTGAGCTTGCCGGGCGACGTGAAAGTGCCAAGCCCGATCAAACCGCTGATTGCACCTGACGCGCCAATTGCGATTGTCGAAGCGTCGTAACCGAAAATCGGAACGAACAGGCTGAGGCTACCTGCAATGCCTGCGGCGAAATACACTAATATATATTGCCAGCTACGGACTTTCGACTCGACAGCACCACCGAGAAACAGCAGAGCTACCATGTTGCTTGCGAGATGGAGGAAGCTGCCGTGGAGGAACATTGCAGTGATGATTGTTTCATATCGACCGGACAGGAAGTTGTCTGCATTGAAGCCATAATTTTCGATGTAGTAGTCGAAATTGCTAAGGCTGAAAAGAAAAATTGCAATAGTGATGACTACCAACGTGAGAGTAATTTTCATGCGAATCTAGATGTTAATTTAAATTTCTGTAAAAATATTAGTTAGTTAGGCGTTTGTCAATGGGCTCTATTGTCGTAAGCAAGGCGGAGAAGCTTTTGCTTGAGAAAAAAGTGAAGAAGGAAGTCGAGACGGACAAGCGTGCGCACTTCAGCGTGGAAGGAGAAACAAGCAGGCATTCAGTGATTTTCGACAAAGCGAAGAATCGTTGGAGTTGCGACTGCAGTTACAATACCTTGCAAGGAAAGATCTGCTCTCACATTGTTGCTTCCAAGATGATTCTGTCGAAATAGCTAGCTATAGTTATGGTAAAAATCTTGTCGGATAACGAGGAAAGAGGGTCGTTTCTTTAATATTGTTTATGTCAAGTAGCTTTGCAGTGAATCTTTCGAAGCCGATGCTGAAGCCTCCGTGGGGCGGGACTCCATAACGGAAAACTTCCGTGAACCATTTCAGGTTTTCAGGATTGAGCTTGGCTTCCTTTATCTGCGCAATAATTTTTCCGTAGCGATGCTCACGCTGGCCGCCGGAACTCATCTCCATGCCTTTGAAAACAAAGTCGACGCTGCGCGCCCACTGCGGTTCTTCGTCCACTCGCATCACGTAGAACGGTTTGACCTTTGACGGAAACCTGTTTATGAAGAAGCAGTCAGTCTTGTGCTTCTCTTTCACATGTTCTGCCAGAATTTTCTCTGCCTCCCTGTCGATGTCGTCGCCAAATTTTATCTTTTTTCCATGTTCAGCAAGTATGTCGTAAATTTTTGGAAATCGCAACTCTGGGAAAGGCGTCTTAGGGACATTTATTTTCTTGCCCAAAATTTCCAAATCATTCTCGCACTCTTCAGCAACTTTCTTGATGCCGTAAGCAACCATTTCTTCCTCGACCCTTTCCATGTCAGTCTCGTCTTGCATGAATCCGAACTCTGGAGCGATTGTCCTGTGCTCGCTGAGGTGAAATGGCGAGTCGGAAAGTTCCGCGCGCCAGCTTGGCCCCAAGTCAAATATTTTTTCGAAACCCGCTGCTATGAGAAGCTGCCTGTGGAGCTGCGGGTCTTGTCTCAGGAAAGCTTTCTTGCCGAAATATTCTGTCTGGAAAACTTCTGATCCTCCTTCTGAAATTCCGCCGAGAAGTGAAGGTGTGAAGACTTGCATGAAGCCATTCTTTTTCAGATATTCCGAAAAGCCTTCGAAAAGTTTTGACTGAATGCGGAAGATTGCGAGGTTTTCGTGCTTGCGCAAATCAAGCGAACGCCAGTCCAGCCGGGTGTCGAGATTTGCTGGCGTGACTCCACGCGGGTCTAGAGGAAGAGACGGTTCTGCTGCAGATATGACTTCAATTTTGCTCGGAATGATTTCGTATCCCACCTTTGCCTTGCTGCTCTTTACAATTTTGCCTTTTACAGCCATGACGTCTTCCTGATGCATCTTCTTGTACAAATCAGAAATTTCCTTCGGCGCCTCTTTGCTCGCCGTTACTTGAACCATTCCTTCCCTGTCACGCAAAATCAAAAAGTTTATCGAACCGAGCAAGCGAACGTCATGCACCCAGCCAGCGACAACAACTTCCTTTCCTATCGCTTTCTTCAGCTCATTCGTGTAATGCGTTCTCTTCATCATGTCAATTTCTTCTCTGCTTTCTGCTTGCTTACATGTTGTGCAAAATTATCCAGACTATCAGCCAAATCAAAAAGAAAGTTATTATGCTGTTTTGTATCAGCCACTTTCTCTGCTTTTGCTTGACCAGATGAATGAGAGGGAAAACCGTGACCAGGTAAAGCCCGACCGGAGCGACAAACGCCAGAAGCAGGCTTCCGAGAGTTTTGTTGAAATAATTCGACGCCACGCCGAGGACAATTCCGAACAAAAGATAAACGAGAACGACAACCTGATCAATCTTCATCATAATTTATTCTGCCCCTTCTGTTTCTTACTTCGTCTCTTCGTCCGTTTCATTTTCGTCAATACATTCTTCTTCTTTCTTGAAGAAATCCTTTATTTTGCTCTGCAAGTTAGCTTCCATCAAAAGCTGTGTGGTAATCCAGCTCTGCCTCACGAACGTCGGAAGCGGTTTTCTCTTTTTGATAAGTTGCTCGACGAATTTCACTGTTCGTTCGTCGTGGCTGTAGCCGACGCCAAAATCGACCTTCACCTTCTTCTTTATTTCTTCAATCACGCGGTCGCGCTCGACCTTTGCGATAATGCTAGCGGCGCTGACGACAGGATAAGTCTCGTCCGCGTAATTCTCAACAACGAATTCCGGCTCGGCCGTTCGCACAAACTCAAGTATCTGGCCCTGGAACCTTTTCGGATTGTTGCTCAACGCGTCGACGTAAACTTTGTTAGCATTTCCCATATCAATTATCTCTGCCATCTTCATCGCCTCGATTTTGTCGAGCTTGATTCCTTCCGACCTGAGCTTGTCAATGCGGCATGGCTGCACCCGCATGACCAGAATGTTATCGGCTATCTCCTCGATCTGCGCTGCCAGTTTTTCACGCTTTTCAGGAGTCAGCATCTTCGAGTCCTTCACGCCAATTTTTTTCAGCAATTTTTCCTTTTCCTTGCTGACCACAACTCCCGCGACTACGAGCGGTCCTATCAGCGCCCCGCGGCCTGCCTCGTCAATGCCCATTATCATTGTCATGACAAACGACCTTGCATCAATATGTATATTTGTATTTAAAACTTTCTAAATTTTCCAATGACCCATCGACATCTTGAAAATGACGACATCTTCGAAGAAATCAAGGAATGTGTGTAAGAAAAATGCCAGCGAAAAGATGCCTAGAGTGAAATATGTTGGATGGAATGTCAGAAACGAGCCAAGGAGGGAAGTGAAAAGTATCAGAATATTGTGCAAAGGATATTTTCTTGGCTTTCTGAACTCTGTGACAGTTCTCAAATAAACATATCCTCTTATTCCGGTTCTTCTTACTAGCGGCAAATGATCCATGTCAGCTATCAAAGTCCCAACGAGAGCAACAAAAGAATTCATTAAATCTAAATTGAAAAAACGAATGAGTAGGACAAGGAAGACGAAATGAAATATCCAATGTAGCATGGAATAACCAAATCTCCTACCGATTCCTATGCTTGAGGCCATTGCCTGAACTGTTCTTCTCGCCCGTCCTTTGATGTCGCCCATGACAAAATGCAAATCGCGAGTCCTTTCTGCAACTACTAATCCAGCTATAGTGACGAGAAATTCCTGAGCAATTGTCACAGGTGTTGTCAGATATCTGTCAATCCAAATAGGCAGTGGCTTGTCTTGGCTAACGAAATAAAGCCCGTATAAATTATTGTCGAGCGGAAACAGCCACGCGATGCCGTCTTCAGGGGTGTCTAAAATCAGGTGAGAAAATATTGCAAAAGCGAAGATGATAACGTAATTTTTGTATTGTGGCTTGTACTTTCTGAGGAAGAGATAAAGTATGAGGAAAGTGACCGCCCAGAAGAAAGGAGTGTGTGTTATAAACCTGTGATGCTGGTAGGGTTGCATGCCGTAAAGTGGAGCAAGCAACACGTCCGCGTCAATTACTATCGCCGCCAGTATTGCAAGCGTGAGAAGCCTGGTAGTCACTCTAGTTCCGGTGAGTTTGGAGAAGACTCTAACAAAAAAGTATGCGCCAAAAAAGTGTCCTGGGAATGTTAGCATTTTATTTCCCCATTATTTTTTGTCAAGTTTTTATCCAATTCCGTAAATGTTTGCAAATTTTAGCAGAGCTTCGATTCCATATATCGATATGAATATGAAGAGGGCATGCTTGATTGAACGGCCGATTATTGTTGATATTATGAATGTCCTGAAGTTCATCTTGAGAAAACCGAAGATGACAGTTGCGATGTCGAAGGGAAACGGCGGCGGAA
>DATEAB010000004.1:0-6797 GCA_035288545.1 archaeon
CCAGCAGCGACTATCATGACGCGGG
Source organism: archaeon (assembly GCA_035288545.1). GTDB lineage: Archaea > Aenigmatarchaeota > Aenigmatarchaeia > CG10238-14 > SCSR01 > DATEAB01. The sequence goes on from DATEAB010000004.1 coordinate 26, forward strand.
AAGTTATATTCGTCCATCACGACGACCCGATCGGGCTCGCATTGCAGAAAATGAAAATCAGCAGGCGCGGCAGATTGCCCGTCATCAGAAATAAGAAATTGATTGGAGTGATAAGCGAATACGACATAACAAAATACTTCGCGCATTACGATTTGCGTGTCAAAATTTCAGAAGTCATGACAAGGAAACCGTTATTCATTACCCACGACGTTTCAATCTTCGACGTGCTGAGGATTCTTGCAAACTCAAAATATCGTCGTCTTCCAGTGGTCGAGCATGGGCGGGTGGTTGGAGTCATCACCGCGTCTGATATGCTGAAGTATCTGAGGAATTCCGATTTCAACATGTCAGAACTGTTCCATCCAATTGATACACTGCTGCGGAAGAAAGTTTTTTCTGTCGACAAGAACAAGGATATGTCAGAAGCAATACGCTTGATGCTTATACATTCCGTTAGTGGCTTGTTGGTGCTTGATGATTACGAACATTTGGAAGGAATAATAACAGAACGTGACATCATAAATCAAATAATTTAATAATCTAAATTGAACTGACGAACGTCAGAAATCCAGAGTGCGAAGTTGAAGATTATGCTTACAAGACTGATTGAGGAACTGAACAGAATTGTCAATTACTATCGAGGCGTGCCCATTATAGTGGAAGGAATAAAGGACAAGCGCGTTCTGACACAGCTCGGATTTGACTACATCGTTGACATTTCCGGCACCGCAATCGACAATCTTGCCGACAAAGTCAGACTTACCGGTACAAAATCTGTCATTATTTTAACTGATTTCGATGAAGAAGGGCAGTCAAAGGCATCCCGCCTGACAAACATCTTTCAACGTCACCATATCAGCGTGCTCTCTTCCGTGAGGCAGAGGGTGCGATCACTCTTCAAAATTCACAAAATTGAAGAACTCACACATTTCACAAAATTGATTGACTTATCACCATCACAGTTTCACTCATCACAAATCACAAACATCACAGGAGATGATTATCATGGCAAAGTTAGCTCAATCCACGATAAAATATTTAATCGAAGCCGAGTTTACAGCAGACGGCGTAGTAGAGAAACCCGACGTCATAGGGGCAATATTCGGCCAGACTGAAGGATTGCTAGGCCAAGACCTTGACTTGAGAGAATTGCAAAGAACAGGAAGAATAGGAAGGATAGACGTAGACCTCGATTCGGAGGAAGGAAAAACTTCTGGCAAGATTGTAGTGCCTTCAAGCTTGGATAGTTCTGAAACCTCTCTCATTGCAGCATCATTCGAAACAATCGAACGCATCGGTCCCTGCAACGCGAAGGTAAAAATATCCAATGTGAAGGACGTAAGAATGGCAAAACGGGAGTTCATGGTTGACCGCGCTCGCGACATCCTGCAAAGGTTGATTGGAGAAGAAATCCCCGCCACGACAGCGATCACTGAAAAAATAAAAGAAACAATTCGAACGAGCCAGGTGCAGGAATTCATGGGGCTACTAGCAGGTCCGGACGTCGAAAACGCGGACGAAGTGATAATAGTCGAGGGACGGGCTGATGTCCTCACGCTTCTCAAGAACGGAATGAAAAACGTAATTGCGATAGGCGGGACGATAATTCCCCACGCGATATTAAACATAACAAAGGAGAGGATTGCGACGCTCTTCGTCGACGGCGACAGGGGTGGGGAGCTGATAGTGAAGGAAATGATGCAGCTTGCTGATATCGACTACGTTGCGAAGGCGCCAGAAGGAAAAGAAGTGGAGGAATTGTCGAAGAAGGAAATATTCAAGGCGCTTCGTGAAAAAATTCCAATCGAGCAGTACAAAGTCGAGCCGAAACCGAAAGAGCTGAAAGAGTTCATTTCAAAGCGCGAGAAGCAGGCAAAATCAGAGGTCGCGAATGAACCGTTAACAAACGCATGAAATAAATGAAAATTCGAAATTAAGATGAAAAACCGCTTTCATGAATTACTGAATAGGATGGACCATCTTCGCCCAACTCACTTTTAATTAGCTGAACCGACCCGACGTCGAATGCTGCAAAGCACGCGGTTTTGTATTTCTCGACGACTTGCAGGAAGGTTTTTTTGTCTTTAAAACCTTTGACTCGGCAAAGCGTCATGTGCGGCGGTTTCACGTCGCCGCCAATAGATTTCTGTATGTCGCCGCTCAATTTTGTAAGCAGATCTTTTTCTTGCTCGACATTCAGCGCGACGACCCGTGTCAATCTCGCGTTTGGGATTGGCTTGACAGTGCAGACTGTCGCGACAAATTTTTTGTATCCTTTAGCAATCATATCAAGTTTGGCAGTAATCTCCATCAATTCATCTTCAGATATCTCGTCCAGAAATGACAAATTGACATGCATGTTTCCCCCTTCCACATACTTTCCTACCACGCCAACTTCCAGCAGCTCTTTCTGCACCTGCAGTGCGATGTTTTGGACGTTTTCTGGCACCAAAATGCCTATGAAAGCTCTCAATTCGTCACTTCCTCGTTAAATAAATGGAAAACGCGAGTCGAAAAAGGTTAAAATAATTATATACCTATATTGTGTTATAGGAAAAGGACAGGTGATGAATTAATGCCAGAAACTAAGGTAAGGGCAGGGGACATCGTTGGCAAGACAATTATCAGCGAAGAAACAGGCCGTAAGTTCGGTGTCGTTAGCAATATCGACTTTATAACTGAAAGCGGAGAACTTCTCAACCTCATTGTCGAGCAGCCAACAAAGCATTTGGCTGATTTGAACCTAAAGTCAGATGGGAAGGGACGCCTGCTTGTTCCATTCAGCGCAGTAAAGTCGGTCGGGGACTTTGTAATAGTTAGTGAAAACGAACTGATTTGAAATTCTTAATAATTAGAATGGTTTGTATGGAAACACTAACTCAATATTTGACTCAGAACTGGCCGTTAGTAGGCATGTTTGCCTGGGACGCTTCTCTCTTTTTATACCTTATACATATTCATTACACTGAAAGAAAATCTAAACACCGAGCAACTTTAGATAATTATTTAAAATAATCATTTCAGATTTAACCAACTAACTTCTACTTGGTCTATTCTCCAATTCGGATTTATCCTTTCCTCAATTTTTTGTCTGTAGCCAGACTTAGCAGCTAGCACTCCGACCCATGCAATCATCGCCCCCTGATCGCCGGCAAATTCTTCCGGCACCACATACATTTTCGCCCCACGCTCCTCGCACATCACTTGAATCATTTTCTGTAATCTTTTGTTCGCCGCAACACCTCCGACCAACAAGACCTCTTTCTTGTTTGTATGCGCCAGCGCCCGTTCCGTCACTTCTGTGAGCATGGCAAAGCAAACTTCCTGCATGCTGAACGCTAAGTCCTCTTTCTTTATTCCCTTCCTGTAAAGCCTTCGTGTTTCTGTCAAAATTCCTGAAAAAGATAGATCCATCCCCTTCACAACATACGGCAGTTCAACATATTTTCCTGCCTTGGCAATTCTTTCAACTCCAGGTCCGCCTGGCATCGGCAATCCAACCTCTCGTGCGAAAACGTCAAAACAATTTCCGACTGGTATGTCCTCGGTCTCGCCGAAAATTCTGTACCGTCCTTCAGTAAAGGCAATAATTTGTGTGTTTCCTCCTGACAGGTAAACATAAACAGGATCCTTGGTCTCTGTCATGAGCTTTCCAATTTCTAGATGAGCAGCAGGATGATTGACAGGAATTAATTTCTTTTTCAACTTTTTCGTAAGTTGTTCAGCAAAATCAGCACCAGCAAGAAGTGTAGGTGGCAAGCCAGGACCTGCGGAATAACAAACAAAATCGACATCTGCCAAACTTATCTTCGCCCTTTCCAAAGCTCTTTTCAAAATTTCATCAGCGACCTTTCTGTGATGCGTGCCGGCTTCGGCAGGAATGATTCCTTTTCCCTCCGGCGACTTGTACATATCCCGTTCATTTGCAAGAATTTTTCCCTCTGATGTAGCTATTCCAATTCCAAATGTGTGGGCTGTAGATTCAATACCCAGACAAATAAAATCTTTCATAAGAATTCCTCAATTTTTAATTTCCTTATTTATCAAACTTCATTTCGTGGATCATTTTCAAAATTTCTTTGTAGTTTATGTAAATTAGCACCGCAGTAAAAATTCCGATAAATGCGCCTCCGGCGACATCAACAACTCTATGCAGTCCAAGCGCCACTCTGGAATATGCGACAAGAATGGCAAGGAGCATCAGTACGAGTTGCATCTGCGTTTTTCTCGGAAAGAACATTATGAAAATCGTGACAACAGAAAAAATAACGGCTGCATGGCCGCTAGGGAATGAGTAATCCGTAGGACAGAAAAAGCCAGAACACGGCCGCGGGATCGCGAAAACAAACTTCATGCCGGTGACGAGAAAGTAGCTAACTATAACCGCTGGAAGAAGTGCGAAAACAAACCAATTGAGATATTTTTTTACTTTTCTGGGCACGACCTTATAAAGCAGCATCGACACGGTTGCCGCTCCGAGCCAGAAGGTGATGTCGCCGAAATAGGAAGCGAACGTCCAGAACATTTCTAAATCCATAGTAATAATTAATTCATAAATCGTATTAATTATATGCCATTGGCCGTAACGCATGTTCTAATTCCAATCATCGCAGTAGACCTTTTCCGCGACCACGTACTCAAAAACACGCGCATGCTGACAATAAAATACGTTTTCCTTGCTGGCCTCGGTGGACTTTCGTTGGACCTTGACCTTCCTCTAGCAGATTTTCTAAAATACTATCTTGGGTTCTCTATAGAATCTCATAGGATATTCTTCCACAACATCTGGATACCTTTGGCATTTTTAGCGGCGGCCTTTATATTTTTTACAATTAATCGAAAACGCATCTTCAAGGTGTCATTAATGCTGTCGATAGGCATGTTTTTCCATTTGATGCTTGACGGTTTTCTTAACGGAGAAATATTTCCATTCTACCCGCTCAGCGGCTACACGTTCGGTCTTAATCTAATTCCGTACATTCCAGACTTCTTCGCTGGACTCGATGCTGTTATGCTGATTCTTTGGTTGTATCACGAGGAACTTACTCATAAGATTTCCGACTTTTTCTAGCGGACTTTCTAGCTGGCTAACCCTTCAAAATTTTGTAACCGTACAAGACTGCCAAAAGCGAAAACAAAATTACTGGAAAATAAACAGGGAATTTCCATTGAATCGGAATTAGGAAAACAAATTACATTGAGACTATCTTCACCGAAACCCTAAAAGTTTTCTGATTTCATTTGCATATATTTTAATAGTCGACATATACAGTACGCTAGCAAACGCCCATCCATACAAAACTATGACAGGCACACCCAAAATATGTAAATTAAAATCCCATGAATATGTCCAAAAACCGTAAGTTGTACCAAGAAATTCTATTGCCCATCCAACTACAATAAATGAAATGATGCCAGATAAAAGAAAAGTTAATTTATTAGATTTTTTAAATAGCATTTTTTGCATAAATTCAATTATTAAAGACAAGGCACCAAGTGTCGACCCCCATAAAAGTATCACGTCTAATGAAATTTCTTGGCCTTCTATGTAAAACAATGTCAAATTACTTATGTTATAATTCCAAAGAGGTGCAGTTGTTAATTCCCATGAAAAACCAATAATTAAACCCAAAATCATTTCAGGTAAAAGATTTCTTTTCAAAGCTTTTCCAATAAACCATATTAAAACCAATGATAAAGCAGTCAAAATTACGAAAAGCATATTTTAAATTAGCTTTTGATTTATATAGAACTTAAAATGGGGTTGCTGGGATTTGAACCCAGAATCTCCAGCGCCCGAGGCTGGTGTCTTAACCAAATTGGACTACAACCCCACCCTCAATTAGAATTGTTGCGACGCGTTTATTTAATTTCAAAAGTTATCTTAATTTCCGTTTCTGGTTTTCGTAACTTCTCTATCAAATCCTGACTCAACTCGAAGGCAGACTTGTTCGCCAAAATCGCGACAGTCTTTCCATCAACATTGTCATCCTTTCTTATCGCAATTTCTTCAATGCTAGTCAGCGTTAATGCAGGCGAGCAAAAGGCAACAATCATATCTTCCTCTCCGTCAGCCGCAATAGTTATCTCAATTCTTTTTGACGACTTTAGAGAATTTCTGAATTTTTTATCAAAATCCCGGCATGCTTTGCTTGCGCTGACCGCGACAATTGCTTTAGGATATTTGTCTGGTGTTGCTGATTTAACAATGATAAAACCATTATCGTCAGTCGCCTGGATTGCGGCATGCCCCTTCGCGACGACTTCTTCCCTCCCGCTGACTTCCATAAGCAGCTTCCACCCCTTCTCTGTCGGGATGTAAAGTCCACCTTCGGAATAATAAATCATTCCCTTTGCTTCCAGCGCTTTCATCGCTGTTTCTATCATGCGCGGGGTTATGGCTGGAGATGGTTTTCGCGGGGTTTCAGGAGTTTGCAACTCCTCTTTCATTTTACTCACTTCCTATTTACCAACTTTGCGTGCGAAAGTCAAAAATCCTGTATGCATTATACCACTCCGAACAGGCAGCGTGTGCGCACGCACGTCCCACTCCCTCACAATATTCTCAACAGTTTTTGTCTTGCTAAAACCTTTCTTTTCAATCGCAGCTGTGACGGCTTTCACCTGTTCGATGTACGGGCTGTAAACGACAAGCCACCCGCCGACTTTCAACGACTTGAAAGCATGCTTCACAACCCTCTCAGCGTACTTCATATCCAGCAAAACCAAGTCAACATTTTTTTCGTCAATTCCCTTTCTGATATCTTTCTGT
>DATEAB010000005.1:0-7849 GCA_035288545.1 archaeon
GATCTCCGCAGAGCCTGATGCTGCTCATGCTGAAACGCTTCGAAGGCACGCGCGAGCTCGACGTCACCGACATTCCGAAATACATGGATGAGTTAGACAGGCTGGAGGAAAATTATTTCGCGCTGAAAAAAATCAAGGAAAATCGCGACAGAATAAACACCAAACGGCTTTTCGAGTTCGTTCACCTGCTCAGACCGCCGAAAAAGCCCGCACCGCATCTGAACTACGACAGCTGGATAGAGCTTGCAAAAATAATTCCACCACACGACCATCACCAGTTCATGCTGAACAAGCTGAAGGAATTTGGAAAATTGAAAACTACGAAAGTTGATGAAGAGACAGAAAAAATTATTTCGGACAGGCTGAGATACGCACAGAATTGGTATAAGGATTTCGTATTGCAGAAAGCGGTAAGCGAAGAGAAATTCGAAGTGCGGGGGGAAATGAAACCAGCGATACAAGAACTGATTCAGCTGATTGAACATGAAAAGGACGGGGAAAAAATACAGAAAGAGATTTTCCTGATTGCGAAAAAGCACGGGCTGCAGCCGCCGGAATTTTTCCGAACGGTTTACAGAATTTTGCTTAACGAGGACAGGGGGCCGCGTCTCGGACCATATATCATAGACAGAGGAAAGGCTGAAGTAATCGAAAAGTTAGAAGAAGTTTTGTGATTTGTGGATTTTATGACGTCGACGAATTGGCTTTTCTGGCAAGACGCGTACATGAAAGAATTTGGCGCTAAAGTTGTTGCGATTAGTGGAAAGGAGGTCGTTCTGGATCAAACGTGTTTCTATCCAACTGGCGGAGGCCAGATAGCAGATACAGGCGAAATTAGTGGAGTGAAAGTTGTTGATGTAAGAAAGGATGAGGAAGGAACTGTTTATCACATTGTTGAAGGGCAACCAACTTTTGTATCGGGGGACAAAGTTCATGGCAGGATTGATTGGGATAGGAGATACAATATTATGAAACTGCACACGTCCGCCCACATCATCGATGCTGTTCTCGTAAAGAATTTTGGCAACGTTCTGTTCACCGGAAGCCAGATTTATCATGACAGGGCGAGAATGGATTTCAACATCGAGAAATTAGATGACGAAATAATAAAAATTATTGAAGAAAAATCAAACGAAATTGTGAAAATGAATTTTGACGTCACGTCGAGAATCATTTCGAGGGAAGAGTTCGAGTCAAATCCGAATTTAAAACGGCTGGCTGACACCACTCATTATGAAAAATACAAAATTTTCCGCGTAGTCGAGATAAAGGATTTTGACGTTCAGCTTGACGGAGGAACGCATGTTGCAAACACCTCGGAAATCGGCACCATAAAAATTGTGAAGCGCGAAAACAAAGGTAAAAATAATCGAAGGATTACTATTATTGTAGAGTAGCATGCCTTCTTTAACTTTCTCGGACGAGTCAAAAATTTTCGCGCGCGAAGACGCGTTGCTGCCTGAATATTTGCCAGAACTTCTTCCCCATCGTGAGAGTCAGATACAACTCATCGCAGACAACATCAAGCCAGCAGCGTTCGGACGGAAGCCGCAAAACAGTTTTCTTTTTGGCGCGCCAGGAATCGGCAAGACAGCAACGACAAAATTTATTTTCAGGCAATTTGAAGAATTCAGCGAGCGAGTGAAAACAATTTACATAAACTGCTGGGACTACAAGACAGCTCACGCTGTTCTTTCAAAGATCGCAATCGACATCGGCCAGTTCGTGCAGCGACGCGGGATGGGAAAGGACGAGATTATCGAGAAACTGGCAGAGGCTTGCAGGAAAAGCAAGAAGAGTGTTGTCGTTGCGCTGGATGAGGTCGACCAACTCGTTTACAATGACGAGGAAGTTTTGTATGACTTGTTGAGAATTGGCCAGTATGTTGACAACCCATTCGGTTTTATTTTCATCAGCAACCATGCAGATATTTTCGCAAAACTAGAACCACGCATTCGAAGCAGCTTGAGCATAGACGAAGTTCAGTTCAAGCCCTACACGCTTGAAGAGATGAAAAATATTTTACAAAAACGATCAGAAGCAGCATTTCAAAATGTTCAGGCAGGGGTTGTGCCGCTTGCGGCTTACCACGCTGTGAAGAAAGGGGGAGACGTGCGGGCGGGATTGGAAATTCTGCTCAAGGCAGGACGCATCGCTGACAAAGATGCTGCCAAGGAGCTGAAAGTCGAGCATGTGAGGAAAGTCGTGGGGGAGGTCGAACGGCCGAAGCCGAAAATTTTGAGGGAAAAAATCACCGACGCGGAAAGGCAGGTGCTGGAAATTGTCGAGGAAAAGAAGAAAATGACTGCGGGGGAGCTGTATGAGGAATACAAGAAAAGGTCCGGCGAGCTGAGCGAACGGAGAGTGCGGGAACTGCTGAACCACTTGGAGGAAACGGGACTGATAAAGAGCAGGAAAGCATTGCAAGGTTTCAAAGGCAACACAAGAATTCTTTACATTGGCTGAGTCAAAACTATAAGCTTTTTATAATGATAATTGTTTATTAGACAGATAGCGAGGTAGAGCAAAGTCTTCGGGATAACTCCCAAGGCTCTCAAAGCCTGGAGTGCTCGTCGAGGAAATTCGAAAGATTGAATTTCCATGAAAGGCTCATAACCCGATAGAGTTCAGTTAAAAACTGCTCTCTGGGGAAAGGTCCCCGGTTCAAATCCGGGCCTCGCTACTCCCTTCATTTTTAATTTCATATATTCATTTTTTGTGTTCAATAACAGCTCTTACCAAATCAGAGGTCTGCGCGCCGATCGCTCCAAGTCGAACTTCGAATCTTTGCTGGTTCATCTCCAACAGCCCGAGATAGACGACCATCGAGAAAAATTCAACTGAGTTCGGCTTGAGCATTTTCAAAATTTTCCGGCTGAACTTTTTCGTCGTCAGGTAAATGTACAAGTGGTTTATCTTCGGCTTCAAATCAAAAATTATGTCGTAACTTTTTCCTGCAATCATCGGCTTCTTCGTTTTCATTATGCTTTCGATTTTCTTTGCATTCAGCTTCAGAAACTTCAGCGCCTCGTCTATCCCTTTCATCGAGGATAAGTTCACCGCTTTGCCGTAAACTTCTGCCAGGTCTGTCATTAACATCATTTGTCCTTAAAAAGAAAAGTAGTTGGATGAAAAATTGTGGGTCCAAGGAGAATTGAACTCCTCTCTCTACCTTGTAAGGGTTTGACGTCCTTTGCGGATAGCGTCCTAGCCGATAGACTATGGACCCGTTGTTTTATTTTCCGTGGCAAGAGTTTAAAAGCTTCATCATTTCGTCATTTCAACTTCAGGAAAAGCACGACGGCCGCGACAATTATTATTTGCATCAGTCCGAAAAATCCAAAGTCAGGCAAGCTCGACACGCCTGCACGTATCTGCACGACCTGCTCGCGGAAGACAGTTCCGTTTGTAGAGGAGTTGGCGATGACCTGTATGTTTATCGCGCTGACAGTCGACAGCACTCGCATCTTGGCAATTGAAGCGAAAGTTTCTGGGAAGTTTCCATAGCTATTTCCTGTCAGTGGGCCGAAAGAAGTTACCTGCGTCTGAGGATCGATTGCGACCAGATTGACAGGCTGGGGGTTGACGGTCAGGTTGTAGTAATCAGTGAACACGCCGTTGTTCTTGACGTTTATCTGCATGCTGAACTCCTTTCCCACAGTCACGGTAAAATTAGGGGAAATAAAAAGCGAGAAGTCGAGCGGCTTGAAAGTTCTGTTCGGATACGTCCCGTCTGTTTTCTTGTACTCTACAGTCGGATTTGCAGGATTGTAAAACACGCACACTGCCAGATTGCCAGAATCGAGCGGATAGTTGTAGCTGACAGGCTGGACGCTACACACGCCAGGTCCTGGCGAACCTTCGTACGTGCAGTTCTGCCATCCGTCGCAGCTCGTCTCGAGAGGATTGCAGTTGATGTAGCACCTCACGCCGACAGTCTGAACAGTTCCACTAAGGTAAGAAGCATTCCAATAAACACGCATGTAGTCAAGATTGCCGAAAAGCGACAGCTCACCAATAGTCAAAGGTTCGGTGCTGAACGAAGTGCTGCCGGGGAGGAGGGTGGTCTGCGCAAATATTGCTGAAGAAAAAATAACTGACATAAAAACTAGGGCTGCAAGAAAAGCAACAGTAACACTAGATTTCATTTTTAATCTAATAATTAATTTGACTTTCTTTATCAATTAAACTATTTTTTGCATGACCAGAAAAACTACCTCAAGGACGGACACGAAGAGGAATGATAAAGACAACCTGCGGTTTTCTTGAAACTTTCCCTCTGCAAGAAATAAGCGCGTTCATCTGCAATTTCTCAAAACAATAAAAAACAAAAATCAGCCAAATAGTGAAAGAATCCAATTAAAGAAGTCCTGGACAATTTGCGACATTCCAGTAGTCTGAGCGGTTGTGAATTGTGTGATCGCTCCTCTGAGAGTTGTTCCTCCAGCAACCACATTTCCAGTTATCGAGCCCGCAACGGTTTGTATTGTAAATGTTGTTATTGCTGCAGTTAGTTGAGTTGCTCTGGAGTAAATTGTCGGAAGTGCAGTGAGAGTGTGAGTCGTTCCAACAAGAGTCGAAGGAACTTTACATTTAGTCGTGACTTTCAAATATCCGTTCACGCTAGTTGAAGTGCAGTCAGCAGTCACGCCTTGCCAAGTGCATGCGGTGTTAACTCCATCCGCAACTGGCGTCACATTTACATTTGCAATATTGCATCCGTTCGTCGCGTCCCAAACAACACCGTCGATAGTCAGGTAATAATTTGCCTTACCTCCAGCTATATAACGAGAATCGTTGAACTGAATAGTCAGTGTGACTTCCTGCCCAGGCACAACACCAAGAATAGGATTCATCGATATTGTAGTCCAGCAATCGCTCGAACATAAGTTCTGATTTTCAGTTGCGTTTCCTCCATAACTCTGATCTAACAATTCACATCTATTATTGAAATTGCATCCAGATCCACTAGGGATACATGAATCGGAATTGTCTATGCAAGCAGACCAGCCAGTGCTCAAACAAGTTTGTGTTCCAGGACATCCCCCTATAGTGCATTCGACAGTAGAACCTATTGGATCGCATGAAAAACCGATATCACGCTCTATAGTTTTGCCTCCTATTAAACCTTCATTTATAGAAAAACCTTCCTCACCTGTTACTGTTTCATCTGCTGTGATCGTCGGGTTTTCAAGACCCAAAGATTCAGCATATGCGTCAGCATCTGCTTGAGTGCCAAAAACAAATTCGCCATTAGAATTCAAGCCTATTGCCCCTTCGACTTGGTTTCCTTTAGCATTTATTGCTGTTGTACCGCTTGGGCTAGTTGTCACAGTTCCTTGAGTTGAGGATTGGGTAGTTGTTGTGGAGGTACTAGTTGAGCAAGTACCTCCACCTGTACAGCTTAGCGAGGAAGTTGTCGTAACAGTAATATCCGTTGAACCTTCTTTAGTTGACGTCTCACTGGAATCGGTTTGAGTTCCCCCAATTCCTAAACTCTCAGCTTCTTCTTTAGTTTCCTCTGAACTGCAACCCGTACAGCTATATGGCGCAGTTACAGTTCCTGCATAAAATATTAAAACAAAAAAACTGAAGATTAACAGGAAAACAACTTTCCTCAACATCAACACGATACCTCCCCATAATAACTGTAAACCAGCATCGAAGATTGTTTGTTGTTGATGAAATCTTCTACAGAGTTGAACTTGAAATCACTTGGATATGCATAAACTTCCAAAAATGTAATTTTGCCCGAAACGTCAGGTATCCTTCCAAAATCTGCGACATAACCATTCTCTGGCTTGCTATAAATCTTATCCACACAAGTAAATTCCATGTTCGTGGTGCTGTCAAATTTTGAGAGTTTAAAGTCGCCAGAACTAACATTGGTGGCAACTAGCTTAATACCATTCACACAGAGATAGTAACTTTGAGGAGTATTCACCTTATCTAGATTCAATCTGTAAAAAATAATATCATCGCATTTCCACATGTTGCTCTTGTACTGTACCAAGCTGTTGCTTTTTTTATCGAAAGTGCAAAGAGCAAAAGTTGAATTTACGTCGCAAGGTACTTTATAATAGTTTGTATAAAAAAGGTAGATTCCTATTCCAGAGAAAATAAGAAGTAACAACACAGGCCAAAGCTTGTTCATAAAATTAAATTACATTTCTTTAATATAAAAATGTGTTATTTCTTCTTTCGCCTTTTTAGAAGCGTGTAAGTTAATAGAGATGAAAGAAACATTATAGCGAGTGGATTTGCATATTCAGGTATAGGAATTGTCGAATAAGCAATATCTGCATATGTAGATTCATTACCAGGCCATCTGTTTGCAGGGACAGCTGAAGTAGTAGAATTTAATCCGTCATGAACATCTGCATAGAATCCTTTTTTTTGACTAAAATCAATTAACTGTCTATCTATCTCACCCTCAGCCAAAATATGCGACACAGTCGAATTTGGACTTTTGTCTAATGACATTAGAGCATTGAATTGCTCGCTCGGTGAAACTCTCCTCGTCCCTCCATGAGGAGTACTTAATGCCAGATCCCATTTAGCTTTTTTCTGTCCTATAAAAATAATATCTGGCGGTTTATACTCACCGTTATGGTTGACATCAAATCCTATATCAAAACCAGCGCCGAATTTTATTGTTCTATCTCTGATATCATCAAACATAAAGTAAAGGTATTTTTCATCCACCTTCAAATAGAGATAAGAATCCACAGGCTGTTTTGTTTCAAAATCGTAAAGTTGAATTTTTAGTGCATCATCATATTCGTGCTTTACCTGATCTTTCCAAGAGAGATTTTTTCCAATATCACTAAACTGCAAATCCTTGACAGGAGTGAACTTTCCATCGAGTTTTGGCACTAATATGGCAGGTGGCAATGAATATGAGTCTCCACTATGAGCAGATACTTCAGGTAAAGTATAGCCATTCTCATTTAGCTTTTTAATTAATTCTTGGAATTGTTTTTGAGTTAGTTCATATTGATTGAAACTTTGATTGATTTGTGAATTTTGCGAATATCCGTCTAGAAATGCCATAGCTACCCCACCGAGGATGACACTTCCGATGCCAATTGCACTGCCTATTTTTGATTTTCGTGAGACGGTTTTGTCGGGATTATCAAAATGATTGACGTATATGACTTTAGGAGTCCTTTTTTCATATTTCTCATCAAGCAGTTTTTGTTGTACGGCTTGCACAACTGTTTTCGCATCAGCATATCCAAGCCATTCTTCTTCGTTTTCTAAAAAGAATTGCTCCCTTTTATCTGAGTTTTCTATATACCGCCTTCCTATGAGTTGGAAAGCTATTCTATCGGCAAAATCTTCTTTTTGGATGTTCCCCAATTCTTCCATTGCTCTGTAGACTGCTTTTTCTTGCTCTGGAGTAACATAAACAGGTTCAAAAGTTGCCATATCCTTGGAATGCTTGCTTATTAAAAAATCCGCTTTTGTCACAGGAGTGTATTCATTTATTAGTCGAATGTTTTGCGTAGGACGATAGGTAGTATTGAATAATTCTGTCTCTAGAGGCGATTTCCTTTCAAACTTTTCTGCTTCTTCTTGCCTACTCATATACTATCATTACTCTGCTAAAATTATGGATATTTAAAGATTTTGATTTACAAAAATTTTAACTTATCCGCATTGCTCTTTAACAACTGCATCGTTAATCCTATAAACATCAACAGCAGAAATGTAAGCGGTCTCCGACTTTATGCCTTCAGCAGTCAGCTTGTAACGGACGCTGTCCTGCTGGAATGTTTTTTCCTTCGTCGCAACTTCGGAAAGATTGTTTTCCAGCGCTCCTTCCACGATGAAATATTGCGGAGGA
>DATEAB010000006.1:0-3835 GCA_035288545.1 archaeon
GAAATGTAAGCGGTCTCCGACTTTATGCCTTCAGCAGTCAGCTTGTAACGGACGCTGTCCTGCTGGAATGTTTTTTCCTTCGTCGCAACTTCGGAAAGATTGTTTTCCAGCGCTCCTTCCACGATGAAATATTGCGGAGGACAGCTGCAGCTGCTTCTAATATTGTTTTTCAGACTTTCAACATCGCCAGGCAGGTCAGTAATGCGGCTGCGCAGGTAGTAGAAGCCGTACCACGTTCGGCTGTAAACTGTCGAGCAGGCAGGGGAGTTGTCGTTGATGTGCTTCTGCGCTGCGTACTTCACTTCGTTTATCGTCCTGTCCACGACGAGCTTGTTTATCGTGTCCTCGGCGTTGACGAAGGCAAACATCGCCAGCACGACAACTGCAGCGACAAAATAAATTCTGTAATTTTTCACCTGATAGACAAGTGCGCCGACGAAAAGATAAATTGCTGGCAGAGCCGACATGACGTAACGCGGAAACTTGACACCGAGAGGGCTGTAAAAAACGAAGACTGCCAGAACAAGAAGGACCAGAAACTTACTGAAGTCTGCAACTTCCAAACGCCTGCCGATAATTTTCCTCACGTCGGAAAGCTTGAAGAAGTAGAGCAGCATTAGGCCCAACGTGACAAAGCCGATGGCCGCCTCCTCGGTCGGCTGCAGGAAGACGCTCTGGCTCATGTAGTAGGCGACGCCGATGAACAAAACGAGGAACGGATACTCGAGCCCTCTCGAATATTTCGGCAGCACGACTTTCTTGAAAATCAGCATCACGGAAGTAAAGATTGCAAACAGCGTCAGCATCGGTCCGAGGAACTCGAACCTGACAGCCTGGAAGTAGAAGTACCAAGGCACGTTTATGCTCAGCTGCCCGGTGACGTACTGCTGCCACCAGCCCCAGAGCCAGCCCTGCTGAGTGACGAAGTACAACATCCACAAGCCCCAGGCGATGAACGGAAGGAAGACGACCAATAAAAGTTTTTTATTGCGCAGAGCCGAGCGGTCGAAAAGCAGCCAGTAGCCCAAAAGCGCGGCGGACGGGAAAATCGTGTAGCGGACAAAGACAGCGGCGACATTCAGCAGCGATCCGACAGCAAGATATTTTTTATTTTTTTCAACGTATCCGCTCCACAAAAAGTAAATTGCCGAGACAGCGAACAGCGTGGCAGGGACGTCGAGCATGCCGAAGGCGCTGAAAAACCAGTGGGTTGTGTTGAACATGAGCAGCGCTGCGGCGATTATCCCGACCCACGGATTGAAAAATTTCCTGCCAATCAGGTAAACGAACAAAACAGTGAGCGCGCCGAGGACAGCCATGAAGATGTGCACAACTATCTCGGACTCACCGCTCAGCCACAAGACAGGGACGAGAATCATTTCGAACAGCGGCGGAAATACGTTTGCAAACGACTTTCCGTGCAGCAGGTCGCTCGCGTAGCCGACATAGTAAACCTCGTCCTGGCCCATGTACGTCCCGATGAAGGCGGCGCGGAGCAGGAAAGCAGCTGCGAAAATGATGAAAGGTATCAGGTAAAATTCGAGCATGTGCTTGTTCGCGACGGAAATTTTTCTGCTTACCATAACTTGAAACCTTTTCTGCGAAATACTACTTGCTTCAACAATTGCAAGTTTTCCCTCATGTTTGGATTTATCAAATTCAGCTTATAAAGCGCGAGGAACATGAACGCGTGGCGCAACACGATGAAGAGGTCGAAGGCGGGAAATGTCGCGTATAAAAACGGGAAGACAAGAACATTTACCAAGTCGAGCAGCAGGATAAAGGCAGGATTTATTTTTGTGAGGACGAGTAGAGGAACCATCCATACGATCCATTGTGGGGAGAAGCGGATTGAAGTCGCGATGACAATCACAATCAGCGCAAACGTCAGCTCCACAATTCTGGCTTTCAATTTCACAAACAGCAAGGAAAAAATTAGAATTGCAAACGAAATGAGAGCTAACGAAGTGGGATTCAAAGAAAATCTGGATTGAAGCAAGCCGAAAAGAGAATCAGGATTTGCATCGCGGGAAACCGAGAAGAAAAACGAATAGACCGCGTTGTCGTAATTAAGCAGGAAGAATGGCGCGTTGATCAAGAGGAATAAAAGAATTGCTGTGAGGAAGAATTTGCGTGAGGAGAGAAAGTCGGCGGCGGCAAGCGAGAGCGGAAACATTTTGAACAAGGCCCCGACTGCGGAAAATATTCCTGCCAGCCTATTCCTGCTGCGGAGAAAGGCGTAAAGCGAAAGAAGCAGGAAGAAAACCGGAATTATGTCAAACCTTGCCCAGTTGAAAATTAAAAGCGTCGGTGAGAGCGCGAAGAAAATAATTCTTTTCTTTTCGACCTGCAAGCTGTCGCTGATTTTCAAAAGCAGAAAAACTGTTGCCGTGGCAAAAGCTGCGGTTATCAGGCCGAATCCAAGTGAAAATAATTCAAAACTTCGCGATACCGGGCTCAGCAGCATGACGATGACGGACAGCGCGATAGGGTAGGCATCCAAACGGAAATCCAGAATCGGTATCTTTCCCTCGCTGATTTTGTTCGACAAATCCTGATAAACGTGCAGATCCGGTTCTATCCAGTTCAGCACGGGCTTTTCCCTGTTTTCGACAAAGAAACTGCTCAGCGCGAGGAAAAGGAAAAAATATGCAATGAGCAGATTTCTGTAGCTTTTCTTCTTTGTCGTGGCCGACTTACCAGACTTCATCAGCTTCATACTTTAATATTTTCGCTTTTTAAATAAACCCTATGGCCGCACGACATAGATTTCTGCTCACGACCCGGATTCTCGTTCTGCTAGTAGCCTTTTTCATATTCCTCGCGTTCAGTGAGTTCAGCCGCAACGGACCCAATCCGAGCAGCCGCTTCATGCTCACTAAGGCGATCGTTCTCAACGGCACGCTGAGCATCGACAAGTCGGAAGTCGAGTACTACAGCGGGCTCGACTACGCAGTGAAAAATGGAACTTATTATCTTGACAAAGCACCAGGCCTTTCCTTTCTTTCCATTCCGTTTTATTTTGTCGGCAACGAGCTTTACAAGGCAGGTGTCGCGTTGCCGAAGAACGACGCGTTCAATTACGGCGGCGACTCGAACGGCTTCTTCTTCATCATCCTCTTCACAACATTTGTCAGCGCGTTCGGGGTCATGAAATTCTACGAAACTCTCAAGTTGCTGAATTTTTCGGAAAAAGTTTCACTTGCTTCGGCTTTCATCTTCGGGCTCGCCACTCTATACTTCGTTTTCTCTAGCTCTCTTTTTTCCCATTCGTTCCTCGCCGCAGCCCTGATTTTTTCAATTTACGAATTGCTAAAATACCAAAAATCTGGAGCAAGAAGCAACATTTTATTATCTGGAACTGCGCTTGGAATTGCAATAACGATTGAATACACGACAATTATTTTCCTGCCAATTTTCCTCCTTTACATGCTCATGAAAACGAAAAAAATTGCTGATGCGAAAAAATATTCGCACTTTCTTGCTCCTGTCGCTGCCATAGGACTGCTTCTTGCCGCTTACAACACCGCCACATTCGGCTGCCCCACATGTCTCTCGTACAACTACTCGACTTTCATCGACACGCAGAAGTTCGACCACGACATCCGCGACGGCCTTTACGTGCTGCTCGTCTCGACATACCGCGGCATCTTTTTCTTCAATCCCGTCCTTCTTCTTGCCATCCCAGGCTTCTATTTTCTCCACAAAAAGCGCGAACACGAAGCTATCTTTTTTGCCATGCTGGTTGTCGCGCAGGTCTTGCTAATTTCCAGTTACAGCTACCTGACAGGCGGGCTTAGCTACGGTCCCCGTCACTTAATCGCAATAATTCCTT
>DATEAB010000007.1:0-14659 GCA_035288545.1 archaeon
CGCCGGGCGAGCAGTACGAAAGAAACATAACCGTCAAGCAGTACTACAACCTGACAGTTCGTTTCCAGAAAGAGACAAGCACGACTTCCTACCTTTCGTTTGACAGCAACGACACGACGATAATTCTGAAGGACGCAAACGGGACGGAAGTTGCAAGAGGGACTGGTGTCATCAACGCGAAAATGTACTTCTTCATGAACAGTCAGACTCTTGACAACATTGCAACAATAACGGCTCTGAATCTCGGCGAGTACGCTGACGTCATCGGCCAGCCAGCCAACAAAACTTTCAGCGGAACGACAGCTTACATAACAGTAAAAGTTCACTACAAACCTGCCAACATTTTCGGAACAGTCACAGACGAATTGACAGGAATAGTTGTGGAAGGAGTCGAGGTGGCAGCTTTTGACGACGGTGCGGACACAACGACAGCCAGCAGTATAAACAGCAGCATCACTGACAGCAGCGGAAGATACAGCATGCAGTTCGAGTTGAACAGCAGCAAGGCGATGGACGTTTACGTGAAGGACTACGAAGTTGTTTAGCTAATTGAACGAATTAGCAATTTTTCTTTTTCTTCTTTTATTTTTGCCTGTGAGGAAATGATATGAATAAACTTCCATTTTACAAACAACAAACTTTGTTCACTTGCTCGTTAGCGTGCCTGCGAATGGTTTTGGAAACGGAAGGTATAGAGATGGAAGAGTATCAACTGGCACCATTAGTTGATTACGATCCGCACATCGGCATTCCTATGCCATTTTTGGTAAAGGCATGCAGGACACTGAACATAAACTACAAACTTATCAAACTGGCGACTTTGAATGACTTGAAATATTTTATCTCGAAAGGATTATATCCTATTGCAGTATTGCAGGCTTCCATTTATCAAAAAGTTCTTGGAAAGCACGGGCACATGGTTGTAGTAAAGAATATTACTGATGATGACGTAATTATCAATGATCCAGATCAAGAATATGGAGGAGAGGGCAAAAAAGTCAAACTAGAAGTATTTCTGGAAGCATGGAAGGCTTCTAAGAGTTGGCTACTTGCTGTGGGTGTTGAAAATGATAAGTGAAAAAGAGATAATTGATATAGTTGACGACTATTTGCTCACATATGTGGGGAATTTGGTAGTTTCCGGAATACCTTTCTTCAACAGCAAAGAGAGAGTGTGGGTTGTTCCCATTTTTCATGCTTCTTCAAATGAAACATTTCCTCTGGACGAAATGAAGTTGAATGAAAACGGTGAAATTATATATGCTCCTGCCAGGGAAAAACTGATTGGATTAACTAAGAAATATTCAAAAGCAGCATTAGTCCAGTAACTATTTTTGATTCTTAATTAATCATAAGAGGTGAGAAGAAGTGATTGATAAAGAAAAAGCATACGAGATTGCAGACAGATATAATTTCGCAGAACCAGCAAAAACCTTCATCTTTCAAATCAAAGCACCTTCCACTCCAGAGGTCTATCAAACTGCTTGGCAAATGCTTCAAGAATTGGTTGCATGGTTTGGAGATGTCTTCTCAAAGAACATTTCTGTCAGCAATTGTTAAGTCAAAAATATTCTTAAAATACTTCTAAATGTCTTCAGATACATCAAGATACCTCTACTCATATCTTAAAGCTTCAATCGGGCTGAGCTTTGATGCGCGACGGGCAGGAAGGAAGCCGAAGAAGACTGCGATTGCGACGGAGAAGCCGATTCCTCCGAAGAATAGCTCAGGTGTGACAACTGTCACGACGTCAAGTCCGAAACTCCGAGCAGCTATGCCAACGACCTGCGAAAGGCCGATGCCGATTACCGCTCCAAGCAGTCCGCCGAAGAAGCCGATCAGCCCGGCCTCCATGAGAAATATTTCATAGATGTTGCGCTTTGTCGCGCCGATGGCCTTCATTATTCCTATGACGCGCGTGCGTTCGACGACTGACATGAACATCGTGTTCGCGATTCCGATTCCTGCCACGACCAGCGCGATTCCAGCAATTCCTGCAAGAAGCACAGACAAGCCGGTGAAAATTGCCGAGATGTTTTCTACAAGCTGCTGGGTCGTGAACACTGTGAAACTTTTTTCTCCGTGATTGTCGTCAAGAACTTTCTGCACGTTGCTGGCAATATCCTCAATTCGGTTTATGTCGTTGACTTTCGCGATTGCATAAGTAATCTGGTCGTGAGAGTTCGTGAGGTCGCGAAGAACTTCCAGGTCGAGTATCGCCCCCTGGTCGTTCGACTGCTGGCCCGTCTCCTTGAAAATTCCGATTACTTTGAACTCCTTACCGCCGATGTCTACTTTGTTTCCGAGGCGGATTTCCTTTGAGAAAACGCTGTTGGCTGTGACCGGGCCTAAGAGTATGAAATTTTTCTCGCCAGTTCTTGGAAATCTCCCTTCCTCCAGTTCAAATCCCTGAACGTCGCGGAAAACTTTCTCAGCGGAAATAGGCTCGATGCCGAAAACCGCGAGCTGCGCCTTCTCATCGCGAAACTCCACTTGCAAAGTTTTTATTAGCAGCGGTGCAGCAAGATCGATTCCCCGCACCTTTCTTATTTCCTCGATGTCCTTGTCTTCCAGCTGTTGCGGGACGCTTGGTGGTCCGGTGAAGCCGCCGCCTTGCTGCTGCGGACCGATGAGAAGCTTGTCGGCACCGAAGCCTCCGAGCTGGCCGGTGATGAAGCGGTTCATTCCCTCGCCGACCGAGACGAGAGAGATGACTGCTGAAATTCCGATGATTATGCCGAGCATGGTGAGAAAACTGCGTAGCTTCCTTTCCTTTATGCTGTCAAACGCAATCCTCATGCTTTCTTTTTCGAATTCGAGTGCAATGAGAATCACTTCACCTTTTCCTTTTTATTTTTCCTCTTCTTTATTTTCTTACTTCTTCTTTGTCAGCCTTGCTTTGAGATGGAAGATCGCCTGCCTCTTCCAGTAAATAACAAACAAAACGACTGCTGCGATCGCGACTTGTACCGTCAGGGGAATTTCTATCGGCATGTTTGTAACTTTCAACTCTATATTTTTCGTTTCGCTGAACTCCTGATTGTACGGGTCCTTGTACGCAAGCACAAGCGGAAGTTCGTACGTTCCGGCCGGCTTGCCTGCGAAGCTGATGTCAAATGTGACGGTGCTCGTGTCGTCAGGGTCGAGGTTGCCCACGTAGCTTTCAGTTGGCGCATACGATACAGACATTTCAGAAGTGTTGAAGTAAGTTGTCAGGAATTGCGCTGCGGCTGTCCCTCTGTTCGCTATCGAGAACGTGACAGTTCCCGTCGCTCCGGCAAAAAGATTTTCCGTCTTGTCAACCGTCACAACGAACTCCGGGCGTCCTGAGATCTTCAGCCCGACGAACTTCGACTCTGTCTTCGAGTTTCCGCTTTCGTCGAAAAATGAAAACACCACAGGCACGCTGTATGCCTTCGTGTCCGCATCGCGGTTGATGATGATGTTGAAGTTGACCAACTTCTGCTGGCCAGGCTCGACGTTGCCGACATAACTTTCGGTGTCAGTTGCCGCAGGGACGAACGGAAGGTTCGCGTTGTTCAGCGAAAGTGTGAGGTCCTTAAACCTGCCGCGTCCGACGTTCTCGAAAGTGACAGTCATCAGAATCGTGTCACCGCGAGAAATTATCTCCTTGTTGTAGGTGACGTTCTTTATTTCGATTAAGGCGCGCTTTGTGATCGAGATTGAAACAGAGTTCTCCAGCGTCCTCGTGCCTCCTGTGTCGCTCTCCTTGTAATCAATAGCGAAGAAAAGTGCAGTAGTTCCTTCCGGAGCGTTTGTCGCAACTGATATAGGTACTGCGATCTGGACCGAGCTGCCTGCGCCTAGGGTTTGAAGGTTGTAGACAAACTGATCAGGCGTGATCGAAACGTGGGGGCGTATCGCCAGCTTCATGTCACGCGCCGGAGTTGTTCCGACGTTCGTTATTGACAAAATCAGGTTTCCCTTTTCTCCAGGCTCAAGCGACGCTGGCACGGTCGTGCCGCTCGTCGTCAGAGTCACAACTTGCGCAAAAACAATCGATGGCAAGACTGTTAGCAAAATCGCAGAAAAAATTACAAATCTCATTTTATTTTTATTTTCAATTTTATTTTTCATTCAAATCATCTTTTCTCAAATTTTTCAAATATTCTTTCTTCAAATCATCTCTCCGACAACCTTTCCGTCGACAAGATGTATTATGCGGTTCGTCTGCCTTCCGATGACCGAGTCGTGCGTGACGACAACGATGGTTCTACCTTCTTCGTTAAGCTTCTTAAGTATTTCCATCACCTGCTTTCCCGACCTGGTGTCGAGGTTTCCAGTCGGCTCGTCTGCTAAAATAAAAGAAGGATCGTTCGCCAACGCCCGGCAGATTGACACACGCTGCGTCTCGCCGCCGGAAAGCTGCGATGGCTTGCTGTTCAGCTTATCACCAAGTCCAATGCTCTTCAGCAGCTCGGCAGCTTTTTTCTTTCGCTCTTCCCGAGTCAGGCCTTTGAAAATCATTGGCAGCTCCACGTTCTGCAGCGCTGTGAGAGTCGGGATGAGGTTGAAAAATTGGAAAACAAAGCCGATGCGGTCGCGTCGCCACTCGGCAAGCTGATCCTCGTTTAGCTTCGAAGTCTCCTTCCCGTCTATTATACATCTGCCTCTGGTCGGCTTGTCAAGCGAGCCTATGCAGTTCAGCAGCGTCGACTTCCCGCTTCCTGACGCCCCCATGATGGCGACAAAGTCCCCTCTCTTCACCTTCAGCTCGACACCGCGGAGGGCGTGAACTTCGGCTGGTGTGTCCTTGTTGTAAATCTTCCAAACATTCTGGCAGACGATGACGTTGCTGTTTCGTTGGCTGTTTCTTTTTTCATTGTTAAGCCTGTTGTTAGTCGACTTGTTAGCAATATTAGCCATATAATTATCGCCAGAAAATATACTGCCACGACAGATTTAAAAGCGTTTCAAAAAGACGGTATTTACTGTCACGTAGCCGGCAATTTTCAATTTTCAAAAAATTCAATATATAAGACATGCATAATATTACCAAGGTGATAATTCCTGAGAAAGTCAACTTCGGTTACTTCAACTAAGGTAACTTCAAAAGTGGCTTTGATAATCACAGCAGTTCTAGCAATCACAGCAATTTCAGCAATTGCACTTACAACTACACTTGCAACGACAACGCTGGCAGATGAAAGCACTGTCCGATTCAAGCTGATCGCGGTGCTTGGCAAGGGAATTGCAATATCTGGCACTGACTCAAGCATTTTCAAGCTGATAAGAGTTGGAATCGCAAGAGTCACGCTTGGGGACACGGAAACGGCGCTGGGAGTTCTGTTCATCGACCACGCCAAGTACGTCCTGAAAGATGTGACAATTGGCGAAGGCAATGTCAGCGGAGACGTCTATCTCAACACGACGAAAGTCGGGACATTCTCTGCAAGCACGAAGACGCTTGGCGACGACATCGTCTGGTTCGGAACTCTAACTCTCGACAGTCAGACATGGAACGTCTACTTGCTTGAGGGTCATAGAAGAATAAATGCAGCCGAACTCGGCGAAGAGGCTTCGGAGAAGTGCGGTGAGAATCCGCAGGCATGCGCAGAGCTTGCTAAGGGAATAGGAAGAAGGTTCTGCGAAAAAATCGAGGACAGGTCTTGCCGCGAAAAGATACAGGAGTTCTGCGAGAAGAACCCTGACGATCCGCGCTGTGTGGCCATGTACAGGAGTTTCTGCAAGAACAACATCGAAGATTCAAGATGCAGGGAGGAATTGAAGGAATTCTGCAGCGAGAATCCGACAAACGACAGATGCGAGAAGTTCTGTAAGAGATTCCCAAGAATTTGCGGAGAATCTGAAGAAACGACCACAACAACGACTTCGACAACTTCCACGACATCTACAACAGCAACTACCTCAACAACATCAGCAACGACAACTACCACAACTACAACACCAGCAACTACCACAACTACAACCACAAGTGCTGCCACCACAACGACTACTACTGCCTCATAGGTGAATGGGAGCGTGAAAGAAGATGCACGTCACTATGACAATCGCAGCGGCATTGGTAGCAATATTGGTAGTGGGAGCTTTGGCGGTGTGGTACTTCTACAAGCCGGCATTGCCAGGCGGCCCGGCGCAGCAGCCAGTGACAGGAGCGGCTTCAGAAGCAGATGCGTTGGGCGCATTGCAGAATGAGCTCGATTCGGCCACAAGCCAGATTGACACAACAGCAATAGAGAATTCGCTCTTGCAGCAAAAGTAATCTAGCGGATAAAGCCAAGCCAAAACAAAAACAAAAAAAGAAAGAAAAATTTCAGAAACTTCTTTCCTTTCTTCTTTCTTAATTTTTCATTTTCACTTTCATTTTTATTTCATCGTCTTTTCTTCGACGTCAGCATGACGAAAAACATCAGCGCGACCATCGAAGCGACTGTGGTTATGACAATTATAAGCCCAAGCGTCAGCAGCTGGACTTCAGAGCGCGCGATGGAGACAAGCACGACGACAGTGAGGACAAGCGTCGCACCAAGCAAAAGAAGGATTACGTAGGGCAATATTTTCAGCAGTGCCATAAAACAAATTGTTCATGCTAAAGAATAAGTTTTAACCTGAAGTTTTTCTCTAGGCCGGTCGTTGCGTCGTTGGGTGAAATGAAATAAAATAAAAAATTAAAGAAGAGTCATGTCTTAGTGGAACAGGTGAGTTATTGTTCGTCTGACCTTCTTCTTTACCTTCGACTCTTCCACGTTCGGCAAGACTTCCTTAATCGCTTCCTTGATAGAGTAGAACTTTCTGTAAACTTCGTCTCTACGCTTGCTCATACTGCCGTTTACGTCCGGCATGTTGAGGCTTCTATTAACGAGCAGGACAGACTCTCCGACTGCATGCACTTCAGAAGCTGGGAGGAAAAATCTTTTCCCGCTTGCTCCTTGCACTGCAATAACGTCGTCGTTTATAGCATCAATCTGCCTTATCTCTTCTCTTGTGTAATTGAACCCAAGAAGAGAGAATTTTGCTCCGAAAGCGACCTTGATCTTGTCGATTACAAGACCGGTCTTGCTCGCGTTGGAATCAACAACCTCTTTTCCCACAAGCTCCTTGGCCTCAGCGATGTGAGACTTTACAACTGTGGTGAACTTGTTGATGAAGTTGAGCATTGGTTCCATTTGATATCACTAGAAAATAGTAACAATGCATAACTATTTAAGACTTTCTACGAAAGCGAAATTTTCTATTTGGTAGGAAGTTCCTACTTTTCGTCCAAGCAGTCCAGCCAGAAGAATTTTTTTAAGGTCCAGAGGTTGTGGTAGTTGTAGTAGTTGTTGTCGTAGTTGTAGTGGTTGGTAGCGAAGTAAGGCAACATTTTTGTGACGACTTGCAGTCTTCTGTCTTGAAGTATTCAACAGGGCAAGCCATCAGAGATCCCTTCGGCACGCACGATCCGCCAGCAGCACCGCAGTTTATTGTTTCATTCTTTACAGATATTGGCGGAGCTGTTGTCGTGGTGGTTGTTACGGCTGACGTGTTGATGCTGCCAAAAAGATTTACCTGCAAACTCTCGCCAGGTTTAAGAAGTCTTCTTCCCCACAATCTTCCATCCTTCCAAATCTCAAGAAAGCATCTTGTATAGGTTCCATCGCCTGGACAGGTGTATGTTGCCGAATCAAGCAAAATGTATTTCCAAGGACTTAGAGCAAATACTGGAACTGCAATTAGTGAAGCAAATATTGCGATAAGAATAATTTCCTTCTTCATCCCAGCGTTAATTGCCATTTCAATCAAGCAGAAATAAGACAATAAAACTATTTATCGCTGCTGCTCGATTTTTTCTATTCGCGGGGAAAAAATTTCTTTAAAAAGATTAAAAACTAATTATAGAAAGATAGTACTTGAAGGAGTAGTAACGGGAGTTGTGAAAAATTGCCTTTAGATAAATTCTTCGACTGGTTTTACACACTGTTTGGACTGAAAAAAACTGTACGGCTTGGAATTTACGGAAGCGTCAATACAGGAAAGACGACTCTAGCTAACAGAATATCGAAAGATTGGACTGGACAGGAAGTCGGAAAGGCTTCACCAATTCCTCATGAAACTCGTTTTGTTCAAAAGAAGGAAAAAATTCACATAAAGCATCGTGGAAAAAATCTCACAATCAACTTGCTAGATATGCCTGGAATTGCAACGAAAATTGATTACCGCCAGTTTCTAAAATACGGACTTTCAAAGAAGGCAGCACGTCAGCGGGCGAAAGAAGCGACTGATGGAGTTATTGAAGCAATAAAATGGTTGAATAACGTTGACACCGTGCTGGCTGTAATGGACGCGACGCAGGACCCACTGACGCAGGTCAACGTCACCCTTCTCGGCAATCTCGAAGCAAGGAAAATTCCTGTCATCATCGTGGCAAACAAAATTGACAAGCGCCGTGCAGATCCGGACGCAATCCGCGACGCATTTCCGCAATATCCAGTTGTTGAAGTATCGGCATTGAAAGGAAAAAATGTTGGACAACTTTATGAAGTCATAGCGAAACATGCAAAAGGGGCGAAGTAAATGAAACCACAAAAAATAAAATTTGATTTCGTTTCATCAGCAACTCTTGATGAAAAACCAAAAAGTTTGCGAATAAATTTCATTTTAAACAAGGTGAAGAACGGGACAATTTTAGTGACTGATGGAGTGCTGAAGCCGGAGGAAGAAATCGACCTCATTAAGGAAACGATGCGACGGGTTGACGACGGATTTCCGGGCATCGAGGTGGCGAGCTTGAAGAAGCCGGCGAAGGGAATGCTGAATTTTGTGGAGAAGATGGCTGACCAGAAGGAAAAGATACAAAGCTTGTTTGCAGGATTGGCAGGGCAGACGTTCGAAAAGACAAGCATGCGAACAGGACTGACGCTCATAGGACCGGCGCGTTTCATTAAAAAAGTGAAGAAGAATCCGAATTCGTTTTCAGTTCTTGCCGAAGTATAAACTTTGAAAAAATAATTTAGAAAATAGTTTTTATGTCTCACAAATGCTTGCGTTGCGGGAAAATTTATCAGGACAACGACAGCACCATTCTTCGCGGTTGTACGAACTGCGGGTCGATTTTCTTCCTTTACATGAAAACAGACCAAGAGGCACAACAGTTGGAGCAGCTAGAGCAGATAGAGTCAGAACTGCAGAAGAAAGACACGACTTTTGAGGAGCAGCTGGCGAAAAGTTTGCAGGAGAAGAAGGCCGAACCGATTGCTGCGATGGAGGAAGTGAAATATGAGGTGGAGATGCCGATGCCAGCAATGAGCAGAAAGGCAGAAGTAAATGCTAGGAAAATGAAAATGAGAAGGCCGAAGTTTGGAATAGAGACGATACGCGTGCCGAGAGAAGGCGTTTATGAAATAAACTTGGAAGGACTGCTGCAGAAGCGGCCGATCATCGTGCTTGAGAAAGGTAAAGTCTACTTCGTCCATCTGCCTTCGGTGTTCGAAAAAGTGCGAGAACGATCTTTCTAAATTAAATGAGCGGAGTTGAGCAAAGGGAAAGTTTCAAGAAAACCGTAGGTTGTCTTTATCTTTCTTCTTCGTCGTGTCGGCGCTGCTCCCGTCGTTCATGAAAAATTTCTTTCCGATAGGCAAAAAATTTCTACTCAAAAAAATATCGAAAAGCTTTTATTTGGATATAACGTAGTTATAGCAGACAGAAATGTCATCCCTAAACGACACCTTAAATCTCAGACTAGAAAATTCCTGGAAGTTTGGATACAAGTATAACGATAATTTCTGCGGACTAGTCTGCATGATTATCACAGGTTAGTTCGGGATGATTCCGTTCTCATTCCTTCTCGAGCAGCGGATGACCAAAGCTTCTGCGGATTCGTCGGAAAAAAGACATCATTGGATCATTGGCGCATTGAAAAAATCAAGAGGAAAGAATTGAGAAAGGATAGAGAAAACTAATCCTGAAAAGAATGAATGCCGAAATAGATACCGACACCTTAGTATCATTCATCCCTCAATAATTCTTTCTGAAAATTTTTTCTTTTTACAGAATTTTATCCAAGATTGATTTCAAATTTCTAAATCAATCCCTTGGCACGATCAGCCTCGACCGTTTCCTTCAACTCAGGCTTCATCTTCAGCAGCGCCTGAAAAAGATCCTCAGCATACTCCTCACTTATCAGCCTGTCCTCTCTCAGCTGCTTCAGTAAAATAAAAGTGTCCATCGTCACGTTTTCCTTTTGCAGCTGGTCAGGCGCAGTGCACGCGTCCTGCTTCTTTCCGTAGCAATTCCTGCAAGCATGGGCAAGATTTTCCGCAGTGACGTAATAAATTCCTGCCACGCGTATCTGTTCGGGATGGGCGACCGACTGCGTCTTTGCGATGTCGTGCTTCATCAGTTCAATCATGTCGTAAATTGCCTTGTGCACGCATTCGTTTTCCTGCTTCATCCTCTCAATGACCTTTCAATAATTATTTTCGTTCGCAAGCATAAATCGAAAAGTATTAATCCTTAACAAAAGTCCTTTTATGCAGATTTGAAGTTGGAAAAAATGAAGTGATGTCAAATGAAATTCAGAGCGACAATAAATTTGCGAACTGGGAGAAAAGCAAATGTCACGAATGCCACGAATAAGATGAGCGGAAGCAAAATGATAAGTCAAATGACAAATCATATTTGCGCTGACTGCAGAATCGGTTTGGTAAAGCAGAATATGGAATTTGTCTGCCCCAATTGCGGAATGGTTGAAGAATTGATAGACGGAAGCGAGTGATGGCGAATAAATTCGGCGAAAATTTCTTGAAATTTCTAAAAATATTGAAAAAATATTTCGAAGACGCGCTGAAAATTTTTCTAATTGAACTCCAGGAGCGGAACTTCTAAAAAGTTTTCTACGCAATATTAAAATACTAGTAAAAATTTCTACGCAGTAGAAGAATTTTTTACAATTTGTGCACATATCATCGTCAAGTAACAAGACAATTGTTATGAATCTGTTACGACCTATTTCTTATTGACGAATAAAAAAATTCGTTAAAAAATTTGCGACACTGATGCCGATGAAGAGACAACAATTCGAGCAGCTACACGAAATAGTTTGCCCCAAGTGCGGGGAAAAGATCGATCTCGAAGTAATTGTCAACATCTTCGGCGAGGAAAGAAAGAAGAAAAAATGAAAATCGGGTGCGAGTTGAAATCAGAAAATGCCAGAAGTAAAAACACAGATAACACAGATAGCGCAATACACAGTTGACAACTTAGAGGCACAACTTTTTCCAAATTCTACAACAATTTCTCGTTATGAAACTTTGCAAATTTCTGAAGGCAAATATCAGTCAGGGCTGATGAAGGCTGCCGAGAAATATCTGAAGCTCGGTTCATTCATTGACAGAGTTGCAAAACGTCTTGTAAATTATGACGACATGGAGACATTTGCCAGATACAAATCAGGGATGCATGACGGAATTAATTCCGGTGAAGCACTTGATTTCCTTATTTCAGGCGGACAGGATGGAGTTCATTTTCGTAGAGGTCTTGATTACCTTGTACTTGTATCAGACGACGATCCA
Source organism: archaeon (assembly GCA_035288545.1). Classification (GTDB taxonomy): domain Archaea; phylum Aenigmatarchaeota; class Aenigmatarchaeia; order CG10238-14; family SCSR01; genus DATEAB01. Next base: position 11,532 of record DATEAB010000007.1, read on the forward strand.
TCCGATAGAAGAATAGTTCGCATGGCTGACGTAAGTTACAAGCCTGCATTGTGGTCGAGAGTGGCGGCGGGTGTCGGAGCTGCTTTGGTCGCCGGAATAGGAGGATTTGCAGCGGCATCTAACGGGTATATTGTTTATGGCCAGAATACTGATACACCTCAGCAGATTCCTGATTGTGCCGTCAAACCAACGATTGATGCGACGATGGGTCCGGGAGAATGGGGTAATCCTGCACAGGTTTTGAAATTCACTGCGTCGACTCAAAATTCTGACGCGATGTTCTGTAAATATGAAGGCGATCTCTATTATCTTGTAAGAGATTTTGCCGACAACAGAGATCACATTCAGACTGACATCACGCATGCAATGAATCTTTTTATTGACAGGAAAGGCGACGGGGGAACTGCGCCTCAGAAAGATGATTTTGTAATTTGTTATCACATTTTTTCAGCGTCGCATGACGGGACAGGCGAACGAAACACTGCGCTGACTTACGGCGACGGCACAAAATGGATAGACATTATTCCGCCAAAAATTTACGATCACAAAATCCCTCTCAATACATGGGAGTTCGGATTTTACACTGCTCAGAACGCAGGCGAGAAGAGCGGCGTGATTTGGGAAGGAAAGGTTCCGATTAACGGCGGCTCTGGCGTGCCTTCTCTCGTCCACCCTGACAATACCTCTGGAATTTTTGGGCTCAGAGTTGAAGTCGGATATGCAGAAAAATGCTGCAGGATTTTGGAGAGATCATCTCCGACTGACCAGAACGATAACGAAGGCAACCAGATGATTCCTGACAGCTTTAGGAAAGTATTTTTCGGACAGCCTGAAGTGTGCGTTTCAACTACAGTTACTACAACAGCAACATCTACCGAGAAATACACAGAAGTTCGAGAGACGACGAAAACTGAAAAAGTTCCTTTTCCTGAAGTTCACAAGGAAACTGACTACACACTCACAGGTATTGCCGCAGCTGTTAGCGCAATTGTGGCAGGATTTGGTGCCTACGCTTTGGGAAGAAGAGGCAAAAAGCGAGCAGCAAAGTGATGTAAATGGACAATGAACAAATAATGATATTGTTTTCAATTTTCCTTGGTGTAATGTTCTTCTCTTACTTCGCCACGACGGCTTTCGGCTTGTTCGTATGTTGTGATGAGCCGACTCCACGAGAGCCGCGCGAACCAAATCCTCCTGAAACTACAACTACAACAACGACTACCACGACTCCTCCAACTACAACCACAACTACAACAACTACAACCACAACCACTACTACGACGACCACCACAACAACTCCAACCACTACCACCACAACCACAACGACAACAACGCCACCGCCACAGTGTGGATGGATAAAGATTTTCAAGTTCGACGATCCGAACGGCAACGCGATATGGGAGGAAGGGGAAGTCGGAGTGCCAGGCTTCACTTACAACGTGCGCAACAATTCTGCCGCGATAAACTTCAACGTCGTGACGCAGAGCGGAGGGACTGTCATAACCAACTGCCTGCCGAGCGGAAAGATTTACAAGATTGCTGAGACTGTTCTGAGCGGATGGACGAACACAACTCCAACAATCGTTTATGCAGAAGTCTTTCCAAACGTCCTCACTGTCGTATTTTTCGGCAACAGGCAAATTCCTTCCACGACAACAACTACTACCACGACGACCACTACTACGACTCCTCCAACTACAACTACAACTACTACAACAACAACCACAACCACCACTACAACGCCAACAACTACAACTACAACGACAACTATTACGCCATTCTGTGGTGACGGATTTCTAAACAATGGCGAGCAGTGCGAGCCTCCGAACAGCTACAACAACGCCTTCTGCTCTCAGACAAACACGACATGCCTGGGAAACAAGACAGGCACTCGCGACAATCGCGGCAACTGTAACGGCAACTGCCTCTGCCAACAGGACAACTTCGTTTACAATTGTGTGCAAGGAAATTGCGGTGCGGAGTGTGACTCGAGTAGTGACTGTCCTCCGAAATGTGTGAACAGTGTAAGATTTTACAGCGGGGCATGCAGTGGCACGACGTGTGGATGTAATTATCAGACTCAAGACTGCAGCACTTTAGGCAGCTGCACGAACACGACTCAGAAGCAGTGGGTTTCATGTCCTGACGACCCATGCAAGCTTTGCGAGCAGGTCAAGCGCCAGTGCAGCGAAGGCGTGTGCGCGCCGAGCGGATGTAGTAGCAATGTTGTAAACGAATCATTCATTTTCACAGGACGCCGTCAGTCGAAGACATGTCCTAGCGGAACTTTCTGCAGTAGCGACACAGGCACGTGCGTGCCGAAAGTCTGCGAGGGAGAGATTGTTTTTGACGGTGGAGTGCAGTCGTGCCCGAAGGTCAAGTTCAACGTCTCCGCTCACATCGAGCCTTTCACAACTTTCTGCGACCTCAAGCGCGTGTACTTTAAGGAAGGTAACTGTACCAGCGGAAAAGTTTTGACTTATTGCTCGTTGAGAAACGGCGAATGCCGATCAAAGCATGCCATACTCAGGGAACTAGGTACGCCTAATGTTGTCGCATGCATTGACCTTAACGGCGACCGCGACTTCAACGACGAGGGCGAGCAGGACTCTCTCAGCGTCAACGTCAACTGTAACAATTGTCCTATCACTCGATGCAGCATCACTGCAGGCTGTACGAAGTGCCGCGGATGCGGAGGTACTTGCGGTGCCAACACGAACAACTACAACGGGCAAAACGTCTGCCTGAATCCTGACCAGCAGTGCACTTACAACTGTGTGGAGGGAAGCTGCGGCGCGGTCAACTGCGCTCTGCAGTCCGACGCATGCCCTCGGGGTGATTGTGGTGCGGCAAGCTCTTTGTCTACTTCATCCGACGGCGTGCAGCAGTCCAGCAGTTCAGCGTTTCAGTGCGCAATAAGCGGCATCTGCGGAACGACCACAACAACTTATTCTCCTTAAGCTACGACATCAACGATAACTGCAACGAAAACTGCAGCAACGACAACCTCAAGGCATGTAACTAAAAATAATGATTGTAATTGTCGTCTAGAAAATATATTTTCTAGTATATACGTGCAATACTTACAACAAACGTGCGCCTTGGCCCTGCCGTTACCAAACAGAAAA
>DATEAB010000008.1:0-33091 GCA_035288545.1 archaeon
AAACTTTCACTCCAAAATGGCTTACCTCCCTAGCGACTGCTGCAGTTACAGCAAGAACTCCAAACTTTGTTGCACAATACGCTGCTAAGTTTTCAAACGCATAATGTCCAGCACCAGAACTGACATTGACAATAACCCCATCCCCTCTTTTAATCATATGTGGCAAAACTATCCGAGAAAAGTGAAGAAGTCCCCTTAAGTTTGTGTCAATCTGCTCGTCAATTTCCTTTTCATTCATATCATGCAAAGATCCGCTGTAAACAACGCCGGCATTGTTGACCAAAATATCAATTCTGCCATACCTCCTTATCGTCAGACTCACAGCCTTTCTAATGTCAGCCACTTTTCTCACGTCGCATTTTTTCGCAAGAACATCCCTTCCAGATTTTCTAATGTTATTTGTAGTTTTAACCAATTCGGCCCGTGTCCTTGCAATGATTATGACCTCGGCTCCTTCTGCCGCCAACAAAAGCGCAACACTTCTGCCAATTCCTCTTCCACCGCCAGTGACAATTGCTACCTTGCCGTCAAGCATCATAAGAATCTTAAATTTTTATTATGTTTTTCTATTTATTACCCAGCAGCGAATTCATTTTATGTCGGTACTTGCAACTGTCGGAAAGTTTTTCGGAGGTCTTCTCTTCAGCATCGGCCTCGGAACTCTCATCCTTGCAATGGCTCTCGCTCAATTCACGGAATACACCAGCCTCAAGCCGGTCGTTGCAGAAATTTTGGCAAAGGAAATATCGAAGCAGCCAACAGGAGATCAGCTGGCGATCTTAAAGACCCAGTGCGAGGGCGGAAAAGAAACTGTCGAGGTGCCAATGGATCAACCTATAGGAACGCTGGAATTAAAATGCGCGGAGGTTTCATCCTCAACGGTCCAGACGTTTCCTACAACCCTTGCGAACGCGATTTTCGATAAAATATATTACAAAAAATATTCGTGCGACTTTCTGCAGTGCCTGAGCAACTTGGATGGAAATGAAAGATTTACAATTATCATAACCGAATTGGGAAACAGATTCTTCGCTTCCAGTATCCTGCCTCTTGCAGCTGCCACAGCCGCAGGAATTGTACTTTTGGCTGTTTCGATAAGGACCTGGTATGGCATAGCAAAGTCGATAGGAGTAACCTGCATAATAGTTGGACTTCCATATTTCACGTTCCCACTCTTGGAGCAGATGCTAACTGGTTCGCAATTTGCAACAACAGAGCAGTCTGCCGCAATACAGCCGATTTTAGCAAAAGTGTTTGAACCGATGAAGATGAATTTCTTGCTAGTTTTCATATTCGGGGTTGTATTGGCTGTTGTGGGCTTCGTTGGGGGATATTTTGTCACGCGGTCGCAGAAAAAAGTCGTTAATGAAGAAAAAAGGAAATAAATATCATTATCATTTTACCTCTTTGGCATCCAGAGCGAGGCTCCTTCAGAGAGAAGCCGTGCAACAACTTTCTTTCCCATGTCGCTCAGCCTGTAGGTGTTGTATTTCTTGTCAAGGAACCTGTCCTTTGCCAATTTTTTTATAAACATCTCCACCATTTTTCGCTGGCGGCGAGAAAATTGCAGAATTATGTCGTCTTGATGAATGAAGTTGCCAGTACCCTTCGAGACAACAGCGAATGCAATAAGAATTGTCTTCTCCAACTCGGTAATTACTCTCATAAAAATTATTCTGGCTTTCAAACGTCATAAGTTTAACAAAATCGAAACGCTTTTATACTCATCCTCGATAGTTTAATTAGCAAATTCAAGACAATGGAACAAGGGACAAGATGCCTTCATTAAAAAGTTTGATTGACTGGAACTCCGTGGAGAAAGTTTACCGATGTGTGTGCGCGCATCCAGGAGAATTCATAAATCACATCTGCGATGAACTAAACCTATCAGAAGAAAAAATAAACAGCGCCCTGGACGAGCTGGCGAAGAGCGGTTTGGTCAAATTCAAATTTGCTGAGATGAGCCCTGTCATGAAAACAAACTATCCAGTCGAAACTCCGCTACTAATGACGCCCAAATTGAAAATCCAGCTGAAAAAATTTCTCAGCGGAAAGAATTAGCCGATATATCTCAGGTCCTTCTCGTTCTCTTTGTGGATCTCTATATATCTTTCCATCTGTTCTCTGGCAAACTTCTCAGATCTGCTCATCCTTCTGCTCTTCTTCTTTGCCTTGACTTTCTTCGCCATAAACATCAATTCTGCAAATTTCTCAGTATTTAGTTAAGATTAAAAGCATAAAAGTCTTTTGAAATTCTCGGTAATTTCTATTTTATTTCCATTTCATGAAAATGAAAAATTCCTGAACAAAGATTTTGTTCTACTTTTGTAACTCCACCGCAAATAGAGCGCCACGCCAATGCCCGCAAGCAAGCCGAACAAGTGGGCTCCGTAGGCAATGTTCTCGAGCGGGAAGATAATCCCAAAAACTGACAACCCTATCCACAGAAACAGGGCAGCAATCATGGGCATCGGCAGACCCATTACGAAAACTACGGCACGTGGCGTGAGTATTGCAAGGGCTCCCATAATTCCATAAATTGCGCCTGATGCGCCGAGGCCTGCTACGTACGGATTGCTTGATGTTAGGACAAATCCTATGTTGCCAAGTATTCCTCCGAGAAAATAAACAAAGAGAAAGGTAGGTTTGGCCGCTCTTGCCTCAAAGTAGCTGCCGAAGATGAAGAGCGCGAATCCGTTGAAGAAGAGATGGGTGAGATTTGCATGGAGAAAGATTGCGGTTATGAAAGTCCACGGCCTCGAGGATAAGTATGCCGGAATGAAGGCAAGATCTCTGAGGTCAAAGATATTCTGCAAAATGAAGACAACTACGATTGAGACCAGCAATGCTATTGTCAATACGGGGCCGCCATATTTCATAACAATAATTGAGACAACAGATTAATATTTTTGCTAAATTTTGCTAAACGTTGACAGAATTCGCGAGCTGCTGGCCGCTTTCAAGAGTTTCTACGTTAATTTGCACGACTGGTTTTAGCGTATAGCCAGATGCGGTTCGAGTCGCAGATCTCTCGACATTAAAGTCAATTATCAGCGCTGACGTCTTTCCCTCAGTGACGTTGAACGGGCGCACAAAACGAAGTTCTCCGCTCGGCACATCAGACGCATTGACAACAATAGCAGGATACCTTTTGTTTCTCGCATTCACGAGTGTGTTTGTCACATTGAAGGCAACGTCATCGATTGTCAATCTTACCTGCGTGTATTTGCCAGCAGGAAGAGTCTTTTCTCCCAAAATTCCATTTATGTCCGTGAGCGTGAGCAAATCGACGCGCTTGCTTCCCTCGAAAACTGTCATCCATTCGCCAGTAGCATTCGCGCTTTCATCCTCACCGACAAAGTGAACTTCCACCTTGCTGAAAGTTATCAGCAACTCGTTTAGCGTGCCCACTACATCAACCCTTTTCGGACTGTCTTTAATCGCGACCAAGACTGTTCCGAATTTTTGCTGGGGCAGCGGCTGAGTTGTGGATGTCGTAGTCTGAACAAGGAAGGGAACTATCGCGGAGGGCTGAAAGAAATACATAGAAATAATCAAGAGAATCACGAATATTGCAATTGCTATCAGAAAAATTCTCCCGAAGTTAGGTTCCACTTTTACTCTCTTAAGCGCCATAAAAAATATTTTGTTTTAATCAAATATTAACCATTAATCTTTCAAAAATCTTGGAATTTTTTCCCTGCCATAAGACGTGAATAACATTGCCTACAGTAGAAATGCGCATCTTCGTTTTCCTTGGTGAAGGAATAAACCTTGAAAAGCTCGGCGCGTTTCGCCCCACAGTTCTCGCACTCCTTAAGGAATCCCCTAAGTTTTCTAGCAAATTTTCTAATCTTGGGTTTCTTCAGCATACTTCTAAACTTTCTTACTTTCTCGGACTTCGAAAGTGCCATAGGAAATCAACTCAACAGCGCATCCAATACTTATATTTCTGACTTCAGCTTAATAATGTTATGGAAAAAGAGGCACTGAAAATTTACAAGAAATCATTTGAAATTTCTGACCAAGTTATGGAATTTGCAAAAGTTTTGGTTAAGGAGAATGCCAACGCTCTAGACATAACGGAAAAAATTGAAAGCAAGATAAAATCACTCGGCGGAAGTCTCGCATTTCCTGTAAACATTTCGATTAACGAAATTGCGGCGCACTACACTCCTGATACTGAGGACACTCTATTGCTGAAAGAAAATAATCTCGTCAAGATTGATGTCGGCGTGCACATCGAAGGTTACATTGTCGACCGCGCTTTCACCGTTTTCATCGGTCAGAAGACCCACCCATTAATTGAGGCAACTGACAGAGCCGTAGCAGAGGCGATAAAGGCAATAAAGCCTGGCGTGAAAGTTTACGAAATTTCAGACGTCATCGCAGATGTCATTGACAAATTTAATTTCAACCCCATCCAGAATCTCTGCGGCCACGGACTCGAACAGTATGTTCAGCATGCAAAGCCGACGATTCCTAATGGCCGTAACTCAAGCAAGGAAGAAATTGAGTCGGGTCAAGTGCTGGCTGTCGAAGTTTTTGCCACGCCTGGAAGCGGGTCTGTAAAAGAGTCATCGCCAACATTAATTTACCGGTACTTGCAAGACAAACCAGTAAGACTTCCAGAAGCAAGAAAAATCCTCGATGTAGCAAAGAAGAATTTTGAGGGGCTGCCGTTTGCGAAAAGATGGGTAGGCAAAATTGCGAGAGGACCAAAACTTGATTTCGCGTTGCGGCAACTGGTTGACGTCGGTGCTTTGGAGGCTTATCCTGTTTTGAAAGAAGAATCCAACGGCATAGTCGCGCAGTCGGAAAACACAATAATTGTTGAGTAGGAAAATGGTGAGTGAAAAGGCTTAAATAAATGAGGTTTTTATTAGTTTAGAAGTCGAATTTGTTTTACATAATGTCAAAAAATATAAAAATCGGAGGTGTCGGTTAGTGGGTTACACTCACAAGAATTCAAGGGAAATTACTTACTGGCTTCACGGAAGGGAAGGGAAGGGCGGAGCAAAGCTGTTCTTCTTCTCTAAGGATCAGAACGATTCAATAGATTTGCCAGAGGGCATGGAAGTATTCGAGAATCCAAGAACATCCTTGCCAATGTTAAGAAGAAAGAAATAGAAAAGAGGCAAGCAATAAATTAAAGAAAGTCCAAATACTTGTCAAGGTGTAAATTTGGCAAGAGAAAAAATGAAAGAAGATTGGCATATGCACAAAGGCAAAGGTCTTCTTCTATTCGGATTTCTTTTGATCATCGTTGGCGCTCTGCGACTTTACGGCGTCTCGTGGGAATGGACGGCTATCATAGTCGGCGTGCTGATGATTCTGAAAGGACTCTGGATCAAAGGCATGAAGATGTAAAGCCGATTAAATTCCGTACTTGCTGCGAATGCGCGTACGGGCAGAACTAAACCTAGTCAGAGAGCTTGCAAGAAGATAATTGCAACTGCTGCATCGGCCGTGCGTGATTTTCAAAAGCCTTTTCTTCATCGTTTTGCCGCATTTCGGACATTTTACATTCATCAGACTCATGGAAGACAAATCATTATTTCGTTTTTCAAACAAATAAAATTAAAATTTCACGAAAGAATCAGCTAACGCCGAGAATTTTTCTCCAATTATTTTTGTAGTACTGAAAGCGCTCGTCAAAAATCTCGCGTGGCGTGATTTCTATTCCAAGTTCTTTCATTCTAAGTTTCAGCTCTTCTGTGACCTTTTCCTTTTCTTCTTCGATACACATTTCCTCAAGCTCAACTATGTAACCATATCCCTCAGTAAAATCAAGTGCGACTGAAACGTCATTCCATTCAAAATTAAGACGCTTCCTGAACCATTTCACATCGACTCCGTATCCCATGGCAATTAGCGCCGCCTCCATTTTCTCAAAATCATCCCTGTCAAACCTTATTTCGATTTCTTCTCTCTGCTCGTCGTGGATTTTGCCCTTCTTGAGCCAGATTTTGGCAAAGAAATTGTTCTTCTGTATGCGCAAATCCAAATCACCGGAGAAATAGTAGGTGACCTGATAATCCTCGTTAATGAATTTTCCGCTGTTCTTGAAAAATTCTTTCAGCTCTTCATACTGACGCGGGGAAATGAAGCTTCTTACTTCCGCTTCGATATTTTGCTCCTCGGGCATGAAATAAGATAAAACATATAAAAATAAATCGACTAATGTTTGGTTATGGCAGATGTGAAAAAGGTCCGCGCGCGGCTGTTCATCGACGGCATCGTGCAGGGTGTCGGCTTCAGACATGCGACGAAAACACGTGCTGAACGCTTTGGCATACGCGGTTTTGTAAAAAATCTTTCTGAAGGCGGGGTCGAGGTGCTGTTCGAAGGAGAGCAGAATGCAGTAGATCGAATGATAGAGTTCTGCAAGATAGGACCGTTCGGATCGAAGGTGACTGAAGTGGAAATCCGCTGGGAAGAGTACGCGGGCGAATTCAAAGACTTTCGAATTATGAACTAAAATTTCGCTGAAATAGTGTGTATGAATTCAATTTTTGTATGTTTTAAATATAAATTGCGCCAATAAGATATAAATTTATACTAGCAGAATATAAATAATCAATATGAGTTCGCAAACAAAACAAATAGCGCCAGATGTAGACAATTTCAGCTGGTATTTGGCTGGTTTAATTGACGGAGAAGGTTCGTTCATAATTTATGTCGTTAAAAATAAGAAAAACTTCTCGCCAGTAATTAGAATTAAGATTACATCAACAAATCAAGATGCTTTGTTTAAAATAAAAGCAGTTTTGGGAATTGGAAATGTTTATCCATATAACTCAAAAGCAAATTCTGGACTTCCTGCCTACGGTTGGTACGCCAGCAGCTTTCAGGATGTCAAAACAATTATTGATTTGATTGATGGTAAATTGATAATAAAATTTTCTGAACTCGAAAAAATTAAAAAAGTAATTGAGATTATTGATAAAAAGCGACTTGAAAGAGGAATTCGAAAGCAAGGATTTACAAAGGATCAGCTAGTACAAATTCTTGAGATTAGAGATTCTTTGAGAATGCCTTCCCAAAGAGGAAAGGGGTATCATAATAAAGAATATTTCTTGCAACAAATGTAAATTATTATTAAATGCACCGCAAAATGGAAGGCATATTAAAATCTCTGGCGCATTTTAATGAGAAAAGATACAGTCAGGAACCTTGTAAAGATAGTTCAGTGCCTTAAAAACGCTGAGGAAGGATGGTTGTGGGGAAGAGAAATTGGCAGAAGAACTAATCTTCATCATAAAACCGTTGCCAGACTCATCGACAAGCACCTGGGAATGTTCGTTGACAGACAATCCATGGAGCCTTTCAACGTGGAAATGATCAAACTGAAGCCAGGGACCGATGTAAACGGCATTTTCCGCTACCTTTCTGTCATGGAAAAGCTTGGAAACAAGAAGTCAAAGGCGCCGAAAGTTCCTATCAAGTAGAAAGAAATGCGCCATATATCCCCAGTTCCTTGTTAGCTTTATATGTAATGAAAAGTATATAATTTAGTACTAAGGTGTCGTTATAGGTAAGTTCAGCTCATACATGTATACTGTAAAGGTCCCTTGCGCTCATTGCCATCAATTTGTCACGGCAGGCGTGCACGAAAAGATTGGGGTTTGCCCGCATTGCAATACGAAGTGGGCCTAGAAGTCTTTTTCTAAATGTAAGACGATAAAATAACCCTTATTTACTTATTGGAAGAGCTAAAATTGTTGTTCTGATGATTTAAAGTCGCTGTCCAATCGATTTGAATCATTGGAACCTGCTGAATTTGCCGTCGAGATGTACCTAACCCATCCTTTCCTGTCTTTGTCAAACCTCTGAAGAGTGCCTGTTCGACGGGCGATGATGGAAAGAAGTCCCCGCAAAGAAGAGACACTGATGCCAAGTCGCTGTGCAAGATCGTCGTAGCTGATTTCCCTTACTTGCTGAAGGATTTCGACAACTTCGCGCATTTTGGCTGTCAATTCTGCTTTCTCTATGTGTTCATGGGAAATAACTTCATTTTCTATATTTTTTGCTATTTTTTCGATAATTTCAAGCCTTTTACGCATGTTTTCTATATCATTTTGGTTATTTTTTTGCATATCAATTAGCATATTCAAAGTTCCTTGCAAATTAGCGGTAATCCAGTCCTTGGTAGCCATTTGCAACTCGATACGGTGCAAAGAAGAGTCAACATCCCTTAACGTGCGCCCAGTATATCCTGCGGCAAGACCTAATTCCAAAGAATCGCGTTGGATCTCCATCGCTTCGGCTTGTTGAGGAATTCCATGAGAAGTTTCGCTTGACATCGCTTGTTCATCGCTGCGAAGCGATTTAAATCGTTCCTTATCGCGGCGCAATAACCGCATTAAACTATCCCTTAGACCCACTCAATCTCACTCTTCAAAATAACTTGGTTTTTCCTTAACTTATACTTTTCGCTTCAGTCTCACTTCATTTTTTCCTGCATTTCGCCGTTTTTCTGACTCTTTTGGATCTTCCTAGCTGAACTCTCACTTTGCCTTTTTGCCAACAACCAGGCAACCCGTTTTTTGTTTTGATACTCACATTATCTTCTAGAATCTATATGATAAAAAACATATAATTAATATTATATACAACGAAATATTGAACTAATTAATATATTTTTTTATCTCTAGTTTCAAAAAATCAATTACTGCCAAGTTATTGCATATTTTAATATATAGGACGCAAAACCGAAAACGATTTTTAAGCTGCTTCAAAAAAATTATTTAGCACCGGTCTTATAGGGAGAGGTCCGACGAGACTCCAGGCAAAAAATGCTCTAGACCGCCGGTGCCTCTTTTTTCTTTCCAAAAATCTTAATAATTCTTATTGTCATTACAACAATATAAAACTATACACAAAATGCTCAACGGGTAGCTACTACTGGTGCCTTTTTCTTTTGTATACCTCAATCAAAACAGCAAAGAGGATAAAAAGCAGATTTAATGCAATAATTTCGGAAAAACTAAACGTTATTGGGCTACCCAAAACGTTCGTGAATTCATACCTCATTTGCATTAAGTGGGTTTGATCGACAAAGCCTAATCTCAGAGCATCAAAAATATGAACAAATCTGCCTAATCCCCATAGCGCGAAAGCAATAAGTGTGGCTTGAAAGAGCCTAAGTTTATTTTTAATGCCAAAAAGCAAAATTACTGCAACAAAAAAATAGACGGAGAGATAAGCGCCCCAGAAAGACTGATAATCAATCGAAAAAATCTGATTCCTGACTTGATCTATGCCGAAAAGGCCGTCAAAAATTCCGGCAAAAATTGCGAACGCGGCCAAAATCAAAAATTTTCTGTCGATTTTTTTCAATTTTTTCCAATCCACAAAATGCGCCGTCTCTTAGAGCATCTCTAGCTCGGTTTTGCACGTCTCTACAAGCGTTTTTTGCAAGCGATGAAAGAATAATTCGGGTGTGAGCTCGTAAGTCGTCACGAAATGCTTCTTTCCTGCCTCGTCGAAAATGACTTTCTTGTGCGATTGAACCAGGTCCCATTTGCGAAGTGCGGCCAGAGGTTTGTAAAAAAGGCTCGGATCTTCAAGTCGGTTGATTCCGATTGCTGTTTCAAGCTCCTTCGCCTCGATTTTTCCACCATTTTGCTTGATTGTTTTGATAATTAGTACTGTTCTTTGCTTCAATTTGCCTGTCTTCGGATGATTTCCGTGGAGCAAGTAGCTTATGTTTTTCATGTCAATTCCCTAAATGCGCCGTCTCCTACAATATTGGTTTTTGAAAGAATTATACTTTGTTTTATGAAAACCGAGAATGAGACTTGCAAAAAAGTCGTATGGCTTGATCTTGCTCATTCTTCTTTTGCTTTTTATTTAATAGAAGAATTAACTCCGGTTTTGGTCATTTCAGATGGTGGTTTTCCATGAAACAATAGTGCCTTTTTAGAGTTTTTTTAGGAAATATTTTTATGCATTGAAAACATGCAATATTCATATTTGTTTTTAAGACCATTAAAGAAATTAATGGGATTCTTAGATTGGCTGTTTGGAAGAAAAAGACCTGAAGAGATGAAAGAAGACGGAGAGCTTGACCTTGAATCGTCTAGAAATTTGCTGAAGAAAAGGATTGATGAAGAGATTGAGGATTTCTGGCCAACTGTGGAAAGGTTCCATTCTGACCTGAAATCGTTAAGCGAGCAGTTTGATACATCTCTCAGCAGTCTGAGAAATGCAGTTCCTGTTGAAAAAATTGATGAGCAGGTTTTCAAGATAGCGACGACTAGCAGGGAAAGTTTCATAAGAAAAATGTCACAAATATCAACAACCGTGAAGAAGGATATCGGACAGGACATTGAAACTTTTTCCGAGTACTACAAATCTGTTGCTGGCTCGATCGCAAATGCCAACATGGATACTGTCAAGGAGTTCATGAGTCTGGATGTGGCTTTCAAGAAAGAAACCGGCAGCGTCATTGATAGAATGAAAGAAATGAAAAGGCATGTAGACTATTTCAAAAATTCCTTTGCCAAAAGAAAAGGAAAGATTGATTCTGCGAAAAGTTTGCTTGACGAGATAGATTCACTTGAAAAAAAGATTGTTGACAGAGATGAAACTGAGAAAAGAATCGAACAGTTAAAAAAGGAAATTGAAATTGCTGATAGAAAGAAAGCGGAATTCGAAAAGCAGCTTGCAGAACTTGGACAAAGCGAGATGTGGAAAAATTACATAGAACTAACAAAAGAAAAAGAAGCTGCTGAAGCTGATGCAAGGAAAGTAATAGAGGAAGTCGTGAACATTTTTGCATCTATTAACAGACCGCTGAAAAAATTTGCCAATGCAGTGGAAGAAAAGATTGCTGTCTTCAAAAATAAAGATATGTTGAAAAAATATTTGGAATCTCCGTTCGATGCGTTTGTTCAGGATTCCAACTTCGAAACGATAAACGCTGCTCTTGACGCGATGGAAGGCATGCTGGCTGAAGGCAGATTAGTTCCCGATGACAAGGACGAAAGTTTGAGGATGATAAAGGATTTGAAGTCTACAAAAATTCTGAACAGCCTTTCTGAGAAATATTCAGGAAAAAACGCAACAGTGAAATCTCTTAAAGAGCAGATTGAAAATCATGAGTACTTGAAAAAGAAAAAGGGATTTCAGGAAAACATTAATGCTGAAACAAGAAGGATTGATGAAAATAGGAAAGACCTTGACCGTCAAGAAAAAGTTGCAAAAAAATTTGAAGCAGAAATTGGCGACATGAAGGAAAACTTGAAAAATAAAATAAGGGAAATTACTTGATCTTTACTTTCTTCTACTTTTCCAATACTTAAAGAAAATAATTCACAATCACCTTTCAAAAATCTTCACAAACTCATCATCAAATTTCAGATAGCAATTAGAATTTTCGTTCTCTTCTGGCCTGCGCTCCCCTTCTCATGTCCCACGCTCTCTTCTTTCTTCTCTTGACCATTCTTCTGATGAACGTGACGCGCTTCGACTCCATAATTCTATTTTCATTTCCTAATTTAACCATCTATTCCGTCTATTATTCGCATGCAAACACGCTGTTATCTTCTCAGAAAATCATATAGTATATTATGTCAGGAAGACTTTCGGGCTACAATTTCGTCGAACCGACGATTCTGAGAATATTGACAGACTCCACAATTTCGCTGTCGCTTCTTGCTATCAGCTACCACGTCAACGCAAGCATCGGAAGGACGATCAACCTGAATGTTGTCAAGAAAAACCTGACGTTCCTTGTTAGTCACAAAAAGATTTCCGAAAAAATGGAAGCGAACGGAGTGACGTACTACAAGCTGATTCTGTAAGTGAAATGCATGAAAACCGGAAAGCAAAGAGTCAGGAATAGAAGAAAGACCAAAAGGAGATTTAAAACGCAGGACAGATGGAGATAAAAATTTTCAATTACCTGCGATAGCTTCCTCGTGAAAACCTGCGTCCGAAATTCCTTCTGAAATTTCCTTGCTCGCGATATTGGTATCTTCTGAACGGGAGAATTTTGAAGTCAGTGACTCTCATTTTTTCAATGTTGTACGAAAAAGTCCTTAGGATCTGCCTGAACAGGTTGTGGTCGTCCCTGCTCAGCAAGGATATCGCGACTCCGGACTCGCCTGCCCTCGCTGTCCTGCCGATTCTGTTTGCATAATCGTCAATGTTTCTGGGAATGCTGAAGTTGAAGATGTGCGTCACGTTCTTTATGTCAAGCCCTCTTGCCGCAACGTCTGTCGCAACTAGAATTTCGATGATGCCTCTGTGAAACTCCTGCATTATGTGCTCCCTTCTGTTTTGCGTCAGGCCTCCGTGAAGAGCCGTCGCGTTAATTCCATTTTCCTGCAAGTTTTTGGCAATGGAATCCGCCTCCCTTCTTGAATTGCAGAAAATTATTCCCAGCTTCGGTTTTTCCTTATTTATCAGATGCACGAGAAGTGAGAATTTGCTGCTTTGGTCGATGTCGCAGTAAAATTGTTTCAACAGATCCTCGCGGACTTGTATCTCTGTCCTGATTTTCTTCGCGTTTCTTGTAAAATGCTCCTTTATTTTCTCCAGAGTGTCAGGCATTGTCGCGCTGAATAGAAGCGTCTGCCTGTTTTTCGGAATATGCCTCTCGATAATCTGAATGTCCTCGACAAATCCCATGTCAAGCATCTTGTCTGCCTCGTCCAAAACGAAAATCTTCAGATTGCTGGCGTCGAGAGTCCCTCTTTCCATGTGATCTAGAACCCTTCCGGGAGTCCCCACTACGATTTCTGCCCTTCTCAGCCCGGAAATCTGCGGCGACATTGAAACTCCTCCGTAGACTGCCTGAATGAAAAGCTTCTTGAACTGGGCGAACCGCCTGAGGTCGCCTTCTATTTGCAGCGCGAGCTCCCTTGTAGGTGCAAGGACGAGCGCCTGAAGTTTGCCGTTTCTCTCGACCTTTTCGATGAGCGGAATCCCGAATGCGGCTGTCTTTCCAGATCCTGTCTCCGACTGCCCGATGACGTCGAAACCCTGCTTGATAATCGGTATCGTTTCTAACTGAATCCTCGTCGGCTTTTCGAAGCCGATCGCGCTGAGCGAATCCAATACGTTCTCTTCTATACCCATTTCTTCAAATTTCATAACTGATTCTCCTTTTTTTCAAAGTCACAAGAGCATTAGAATTAGTATCGAATTACTATCACGAACCAACGCTAATTGTCACAGGCTTTGTACTTTTTCATTTTTTCTTTACTTTACAATAGAAAGTCGGGTATTTAAACCTTCCTAAATTTTTGAATTTCTTCTTGATATTTTCAACGACTTTTTTAGACTACTTAAAAGTCGGAACCCAGTTAATATCGTTAGTTATGACAGGAGTTCAAATCAAATGCGCATATTGCGGCCAGCTCACCAAGGTAAACCACACGGGCTTCTTCAGGGGAATGAGCATGCACAACATGACTGGTTGCAACTGCATGCAGGTTGCAATGAGGCTTGAATTTTCTGAGTTTAACAAGAGAAAGTGGTTCGTCTAGAGACCTCCGACATATCCTATCCTCTAGGACTATTTGGGTGAAAAAATATGATTTGCACAAATTGCCACAGGGCTGTAAGCAGGACTTACTATCCTCGCCATCACGCGATTTGCTCTTTCAACCCTGATTCGTTCGAACATTTCCAAGATAGTTCTTCGGGAAGTCAGAAGACTAAGAAAAAGCAAAAGAAGAGCCAGTAAGAACGGGAACCTCAGAAAAATCAGTAATCGTGCTTCTTTGCGTACTCGTCTTTCAACTTCTGCAGCAGGATCGGATCCAGCTTTTTCGATTTTTCGGCATGGTTGATTATGTAGTCGAGCATCTCCTTTGTAGGGTTGAAGAACTTCAGCCTCTGCTCGAGATAGCGTATCTGCTTCTCCAGCCTTGTCGGCTCCGCGTCCTTGATTTTTTTGATTTTGGCATTGATTGAATTCAGCATGACAAGAAGCTTTTTGACTTCCTCAGGAATGTATGTTTCTCCCATATTGATTATTTGTTTTTGAAATTCTTAAACAAAATCTGACGGATAGAGAAATATCTGCCTCTCTGCATTTCTAGTCAATAGAATTAAACTTGTACTCTTCTATTATTTTTACTAGAATTAGATTACCAGATTATTAGTTCAACTAATACTTTTTGTGCTTTGGAAAGTCGTCCCTGCAGTATACAGGTCTTCCCTCAGTAGGCTGGAAAGGAACCTCACATTCTTTTCCGCAGTCGGCGCATATTGCTTTGAACATTTTGCGCTCTCCGCCGAATCCGCCCCTATTTTCGAATGGCATTAATTATTCACCCCTATTACTCGTAACAATGCACTGCTAAGCTTAAAAATGCGAGAAAATCAACATAAATGGAAAAATCTATTTCTTTCTCGAAGCTTCGTTGTAAGCGTCGTAAGCAAACGCGAAGAGAAGAAGGAATGCGGCGATTGAGCCGACTTGGTCGTAAATGCTAATTTCCACTGGTTGTTCTGTTCCTGGCTGCGGAACTATCGGAGGTATGTTCGTTGTGAGAAAAGCTGTTGAATAAAGAAGTATGAATGAAATCAAAATTATGAAACCGAAATTTCGTTTTCGTCCTCCAACATAGACATAACCAGCACCTGGCAAAAAGAAGTTCAACGCTCCAGCAATGATCGGATTTTTCACTTCCTAATCTTCCTCCTTTTCCTCTTCGTCCGCTTTGTCCGGTTCGTCCTCGTGCTTAAGCTCTTTCTCAATTTCCGGATATGGCTCTTGATCCTTTTCCTCTTCCTTTTCTATTCCAAGCCCCTCATGAACTGTCTTCGGTTCCTTCAACTCCTCATCCGACTCTTCTTCCAATTCGTCCCATTCCTTTTCTGACTTTTCCTCTTCCGCCTGCTTGACCACTGCCAGCTCTAATTTTCTCAGTTTTGTAAGCTTATTTTTCTGTCGCGGCATAAAAATCATTCCGAACAACAAGTTAATAAAGCTTTTCAAATTTTTATCCGACTTTCTCTTTTATTTTCGAAAGCTTCATCAAAGTAGTCTCTAGAGAATGAGCGAGGTCCTGTCCTTCGTCCGTCAGCTTCACTATTTTTATTCTTCCCTTTTTCTCGAAATCGACAAGCCCGAATCCTTTGAACTGATCGAGAAGTTTTACGGTGTGAGAGTAAGTGCAGTCGACTTCCTTAGATATAATTGTGGCGTACTTGGGCCCGTTCTTTAAGGAAATGAGCATTTTGACAGGCTTGGGTCTCAAAAATAATCTTGGGACTTGCTTCTCCTTGACCAAATTACTTCACACTCTTGCTAACCACTATAAAATAATTCTTTTTATATGATATTTAAGCTTAAATATAGTGATTCTAATGTATATATTTAAAAATATCTTTAGAAAAAGCTACATTAATTCTCTGGCACGCGGAACGACGAATAGTCCCTTCTGATCTTTCTGACCGAATATGCGACTCCGACGACCGAAACCGCCACCAACAGCAATGGGAGCAATGCATCTGTTGTGGATAATGCCTGGGTTGTCGATGTGGTTGCAGTTGCTCCTGCCGATACGGACTCGGCATCCTGCTTTGCTGGCAGTGCCGCGCGCTGTACAAACATCGATGCAACGTCCTGGTGGAATCCAAGCGGCAGGGAGAGCAGTCCAAAACTAAGGGAAATGAAACTTAGGGTCAAAACCAGAATAATTTTGTATGGCTGAGGATGAAGTATTTGCTTGCCAAGTCGCGATAGTCGGTAGTAAATCCATTTTCTTCCGGGTCGTTCTATTCGTTCAATCAAGTTTGACTGATGAAGAAGGTCAAGATGCTCAGCGACGGTCGTCACGTGCTTGTCAAGAAAACGGGAGAGCTCGGACGCAGTCATTTGCCTGCTTTCCAGCGCGTGCAATATCTCGGTGCGAGTGTCGGCAGATACAACCTTCATCAAGTCCTTAGAAACCTTGAACTCCTCTTCCATAATTAACAAATCTTTGCGAATGTATATAAGCTTTTAAAAGATTTAGGGTCAGCGCCCTAAACTCATCTTTTTATAAAGTTAAATCAAACATTACATTATGAAAAATCTCGATGACATAATTCTCAAGCATGCCTTGCTTAACGCTGCTGAACACGAAGGAAAGGCCAACGCAAATGCAGTTCTGGGCAAAGTGATTGCAGAAATTCCGGAAATAAAGAATAAAATTTCTGAAACAATAAAAAAAATAAATGCCGTCGTCGCAGAGGTAAATTCGCTTTCATTAGAAGAACAGCGAGAAAAAATAAAGCGGCTTGGAGTGAAGAGAATTGCGAGGAAAAAAGAGGAGAAATACGAATTGCCAGAATTGCTGAATGCAAAAATAGGAAAAGTTATCACAGCGTTTCCGCCTGAACCAAGCAAATATCCGCATCTAGGACATGCAAAGGCAGCGTTAATCAATTATCTCTATGCGAAGAAATACAAGGGGAAATTTGTCTTGAGATTCGAAGACAGTAACCCCGATTTAGCCAAAAAAGAATACTACGAAGAAATTCTTTCCGGATTGAAGTGGCTTGGGATAAAATGGGACAAGCTTGACTACCTATCAAATCATTTGCCTGAATATTACGAGTCTGTAGAAATTTTGCTAAAAAAAGATAGCGCATACGTCTGTTTGTGCAAGCAGGAAACAATAAAGAAGGAACGAGCTGCAGGAGAAACTTGCGAGCATAGAAAACAAAATGCAAAAGAAAATTTAAAACTTTGGAAGAAGATGTTTAAAAAAATCAAACCGGGACAAGCGACTGTAAGAATGAAAATTGACATGCAGCATCTAAACACAACTCTTCGAGATCCATCGATAATAAAAATTTCTGATACAATACACCCCAGAACAAGAAACAAATACAGGCTGTGGCCATTGTACGATTTTGCGACAGCAATGCTTGATGTTTGGGAAGGTATCACGCATCGCGTTAGAACAAAGGAGTTTGAGTTGAGAGCTGATCTTCAGGAACACATCCGTTCCGCGCTCGGATACAAATCGCCAGTAATAATCGAGATGGGAAGATTTCAAATCAAGGGGGCTATAACAAAGGGAAGAGAGATTCGCGAGTTAATTTTGAACAAGAAACTCCTAGGATGGGATGATCCACGATTGACGACATTAATTGCACTAAAAAGGCGTGGTTTTGCTCCAGAAGCAATAACAGATTTTTTGCTCTCAACAGGCTTGACGAAGGCTGAGGCTGAGCTTGAATGGGAAGCATTAGAATCATTTAACAGAAAAAAGATTGATGCAAATGCGAACAGATATTTCGCAGCCCTCAGTCCAGTGAAAATATCTATCGACACGCCAATGAAAGATAAAACAGTTAAGATTTTGATGCACCCAGATTTTCCTAAAAGAGGTTATAGAAAACTTCCGCTCAATGCGGGAAAAATTTACATCGAAAAAGCAGATTATGAAAATTACCAAAACAAAAATATTGGACTCATCAACATCGCAACTATCAATCTAAATTCGAAAGCAAAGTTCATTTCGAAGAAAATTGATTATGGCGCGCAAAAAATACAATGGATTTCTGAACCAAACGTAAAAATAAAAATTATTACGTCTGATGGAAAAATTAGAAATGGAATCGGCGAAATAAACATGAAAAAACTGAAAGTTGGTCAGCTCATACAGCTTGTACGAATTGGCTTTTGTCGTGTGGATAAGGTTAATAA
The DNA here is from genome assembly GCA_035288545.1 of archaeon. GTDB lineage: Archaea > Aenigmatarchaeota > Aenigmatarchaeia > CG10238-14 > SCSR01 > DATEAB01. Next base: position 17,663 of record DATEAB010000008.1, read on the forward strand.
AGATATAGTTTTATATTATGCTCACAAATGAACTATACATTAGTGGAATAGTGATGAAGGAAGAGGTGAGATGATGCCTAAGGCGTATGTAAAATTCGATACTCCGAAAGAGTTAAACGACAAAATATTGCAACTGTTAGAAGCAGCTAAGAACAATGGCAAGTTGAGACGCGGTACTAACGAGACAACGAAGGCAGTGGAGAAAAGTCAGGCACAGCTAGTTGTCATGGCCGAGGACGTTGAGCCTGAAGAAATTCTCATGCACCTGCCAGTCATTTGCGAGGAAAAGAAAATTCCATACTGTTATGTGTCAAGCAAGCAAGAGCTTGGCCGTGCATCAGGAATTGACGTTCCATCTGCGGCGATTGGAATTGTTGACGCTGGTGATGGGAAGGACTTGATGAAGGACGTACTGAAGATGTTGCAAGCAATCAAAAAGTAAAACATGAGTAAAATCGAGTGATTCTAATGGTAGAAGAAGGATTTCCGGCAGAAGTATTACAATTGTTAGGCAGGAGTGGAGTCCGCGGCGTGATGGTCGTGAGATGCAAAGTAATGGAAGGCCCTGACAGGGGAAAAGTCCTGACAAGAAATGTTCTCGGGCCGATACGCGTAGGCGACATTTTAATTTTGCGCGAGACTGAAATGGAAAGCGCGGCTAAAATGGCTAACCGCTAGTGGGTGAGTTGAATGAAGTGTTCTTATTGCGGGAAGAATATCATTGCAGGCACTGGCAAGATGTATGTCAAGCCGGACGGGACGATTTTTTATTTTGACGCGAGCAAGTGCGAAAAGAGTTTTATGATGGGCAGAGAAGCCAAGAAGCATAAGTGGTCGCGTGTCGCCAAGAAGTGAAGCGCGAAAGCAAAGCTTCAAATCATTTCCTTTTTCTAATTCAATTATCATTTAATCAATCAGCATGGGCTCATAGGTCAACGGTAGACCGCTTCCATGGCATTCCAGAAAACCTGAATGGAAGAAGCTGCGGGTTCAAATCCCGCTGAGTCCACTCTCTCAGTCCACTCTAAAAGGAAATTCTTTTAATATTTCAACGACAGTTCCGTGGTCTCCAAGTCTTCCTAAATATAATTTATTCGTAGTGAATGACATTTTTTTTCTCGGAATTGACCAGCCACTAATTCTTGAATCTCGCAATCTTGTTATTGTTATATGAAATGGGTATGGCAAGCTTCCTGTTGTGTTAATACTTTGAACTTCACTATCAACAAGCTTTCTTTTTTCCATCTTGAGAAGTCCTTCTGGTATTAAGCCTTCCCTAAGAGGATTTGCAACATCAAGAACTCTTTTTTGAAGTTCTAACAAATCCTGGTTGCTTTCACAATTCCAGTGAACAAATCCGCGGGCCGAATAACGAGAAAAAGGATAATAAACAATTTCTCTCATATTAACTCCTACTTGCTTTTTAGAACTTGCTACTTCGCGCAAACCATCAACTATAATTCGGTAATTCCTTTCAGGATAAAGTGCTTGATAAATCGTGATGTGGGGGTGATATCGAATACCATCTAAAGTAAACAGCACATCATATTTGAGACTTAATTTCTGACTCATCTCTATTGAGGCTTGCTTCACCGTCTCATCCGGAAGTAAAATTGCATTCAAACCAATTGTTTGCATGAATATTACAAGAGGATTAAGCTTAAAAACTATTTCTACAGATATAATTAGATACTTTATTGAGGATGAATTGAGGGAAGAGAATGGGAACAACCAAGGTAAGGGCTGAGGCTGCTGAAGAAAAGGAAGAGAAGAAAGAGTTTAAGAAAGCCAAGGAAAAGAAGGAAAGGCCTAAGGCAGCGGAAGCTGGGGAAGAACTACGCGCAATCGTCCGAGTCGTAGGCAGTGACCTGAACGGAGAGAAACCTCTCTGGCGGGCTATAAGAGGAATCAAAGGAATAGGGCCGACGCTTGCAAAATCAATACCTCTTGCGGCCGGAATTGACATGAACCGCAAACTCGGGTCTTTGAACGACCAAGAGCTTCAGCATCTCGAGCAAGTTATAAAAAACCCTGCTAATTTTGGAATTCCTGTGTGGGTGATGAACAGAAGAAGAGATCCAGAAACCGGAAAAGATGTTCACCTGACAGGTTCTGATTTGGAAGTGCGGAAAAAGTTCGATGTGCAGCATTACATTGATTTGAAGTCATATCGTGGAGTGCGTCACATGTACGGTTTGCCAGTCCGAGGTCAGCACACGCGCAGCACTTTTAGAAAGGGTCGCGTTGTCGGAGTAATAAGAAAGTCGGCATTGCCAACAGGCGGGGCGGCTGCAGGAGCTGCAAAAGAACAGAAGGAAGCTGCGGCAACAACGGCGCAAGCAGCAAAAACAACAACTGCCACAAAGAAGGAAGAGCCGAAGAAAGAAGAGAAGAAGTGATGAAGTATGAAGAGACAGAGAAAATCCTACAAGACGCCGACGAAAGGATGGAGCAAGCAGCGAATCGAGCGTGAAAGGGAAATTCTGAAGTCGTACGGACTGAGGAAGAAGCGCGAGATATGGAAGTTTGAAACACTTTTGAGAAAATTCAGGCGACTGGCAAGGGAGCTGGCGGCAAAGATTGATAAAGGAAAGGAAAAAATCCTTGTTGACAAAGTCGTGAAACTCGGGCTGTTTGATCAGGGCGCGACTCTTGACGACGTCCTCGGGTTGACGCTGGAAAAAGTTCTCGACCGACGGTTGCAGACAATTATTTTCAAAAAGGGATTCGCAAACACGCTAGGTCAGGCCAGGCAGTTCATCGTCCATGGCCACGTGAAAATCAACGACAGAAGAATAACATATCCGAGCTACATTGTTTTGAAGGAAGAGGAAGACAAAATCAAAATCCAGATTCAGGCTGTAAAGAAGGTGTCGGCATGAGGCAAGAAGAAATCAAATGGGGAATAGCTCACATTTTCAGCACATCGAACAACACGATCGTTCACATAACTGATATTACAGGCGCGGAAACAGTTGCCCGTTATTCAGGAGGTATGATGACAGACAAGTCACGCGAGGAAGGGATGCCGTTTCCAGCAATGCAGGCTGCGCGAAAGGCGGCGGAAGATGCAATAGGAAAAGGAATTACAGGAATTCATGTCTACGTACGCGCGGCAGGCGGACACAAGAGCAAGTCGCCAGGGGCAGGAGCCCAGCCAGCGATCCGGGCTTTGGCACGCGCAGGGCTTCGCATCGGACTGATTCAAGACGTCACGCCGATTCCGCATGACACGACCCGACGCCCGGGAGGTCGCAGGGGCCGACGTGTTTAAATCAATTCAAAAATAAATGTGATTGTTATGAAAATCGAAGTTTTGAGCAAAACAAAGGATTCCGTTGAATTTTCCGTGAAGGAAATCAACGTCGCACTTGCCAACGAACTCAGGCGTATCATGACATCAGAAGTTCCGACTATGGCAGTCGAGTTCGTAGATTTCAAGAAGAACGACTCGGCGATTCCTGACGAGCTCATGGCAAACCGTATCGGGCAGATACCGCTGACGTTCGACAGAAAGGCGTACAACTTCAACGAGAGTTGCGACAACTGCAAAGGGAAGGGATGCAGCCGCTGCCAGGTCGAGCTTGTGCTGAAGAAGAAAGGTCAGGCAGTAGTTTATGCCGGCGACATGAAGAGCAAAGCGAAGGATGTGCAACCTGTTTTTGAAAAAATTCCGATAGTCGAGCTATTCGAGGGGGAGGAACTCCAGTTCGAAGCGATCGCACAGCTCGGGACGGCAAGAAAGCACGCGAAATGGCAGTCCGCTGTCGTGGGCTACAAGTACGAGGGAAATGATTTCATTTTCAATATCGAGAGCGTGAGTGGAAATTCGCCTGAAGAAATCGTAGCAGCCGCAGCCAACGTGTTGGAAGAAAAGGCAAACGAGTTCGGAAAATTATTAGGAAAGCTCAAGTAAGTTGAGCACTGCATCTGATTGTTTAAATTTAAGTTCCTGTTCTAAATTTCTTATTAAATTAAACTTGCCACGCCGGGGTCGCCTAGTCTGGCCAATGGCGCAGGACTTAAGATTAATCATACGCGTCTTAAGTTTTGATGAAAAGATGAAAGAAGAAATCCTGTGGGTTAGTCCCTTCGTGGGTTCAAATCCCACCCCCGGCATTTAAAGTTTTGAAAGAACAACTTGCTTTATGGCTGATTTAATTTCTATAATTGGATTGATTGCATTGATCGCCACAAGCATTGGCTTTCTCCCTCAAGTAATAAAAACCTGGAAGACAAGGAAGACTCGCGACATTTCATTGTATATGATAGCGTTGTGGATGATTGGGACTGGGAGCTGGTTTATTTACGGCCTTATGAAAAATGATGCATTTATAATGAGTGCGAACGGAATCATTTTTTCATTGACTGTAATTCTTTTGGCGCTTAAATTGAAATACGAAGGTAAATGAGATGAGAACAAAATGACGATGGGTGGAATCTGCCAATCGTGCGGGAGGTTTTCTCCGGGGCTTTTCACGTGTCACGCATGCGGACGTCATGTCGGGCCTGAATGCGTGATGGATGGAACACCTTTCTGCAATGTCTGCAAGGGAAGAAAAACGGTCGGCGAAATTGACAAAAACACAGTGAGAAAATAAAATATGAAAGGCGGGGAGTTTGTTTACATCGATTATGTTGGGAAGGTGAAGGACAGTGGAGAGATTTTCGACATAACAAACGAGCAGGCCGCGAGGAAGGAAGGCGTGTGGCGAGAGGGATTCAAGTACGGACCTGTACCGATTGTCGTGGGAGCGGATTTTGTTTTGCCTGGCCTTAACGACGCGTTGAAAGAAATGAACGTCGGCGAGAAGAAAAATTTTGAGATAAAGCCTGACAAAGGTTTTGGCGATCGGAATGCCGAATACATAAAATTAATTCCAGAGGCCCGCTTCAAAGAGCAGGACATCGATGTGGGAGTCGGCCGTGTCGTGACGATAAACAATCTGCGCGGTCGCGTGATGAGCATGGACGGCGGCCGTGTGAAAGTTGATTTCAACCATCCACTTGCCGGAAAAACTTTGGCTTACGACCTGACTGTTGTGAGCAAGATCGAGGATGTCGCGGAAAAAATTTCTGCGCTGATTTATTATTTTGTCGGAATTGACAAGGAAGGAGTTGCTGTCGAAATCGAAAAGAAGGTGAAGACTGCTGAAATTGAGTTCAAGAAAAAGGCGAATATCAGGACTGATGTGAAGGAAATGATTGCGAACAACGCGCTGAAGTATGTGGAAGGGATAGAAAAGGTGAAGTTTGTAGACATTTTCGAGAAAACCGATAAAAATGCCGAGAAAGTCGGGGAAAAGACTGAGGAAAGTGGTGAGAAGGGTGGCTGAAAGCTGGCGAAAGCTTTCAAACATTTATTTTTAACCTTTGAAATTATATGAAGAAGCTTCTTGTATGAGGTGGCGGAACTGGGAATAAAACAAATGAGCGAACGTCCTTCGCAGCAGGAGAGAAGTAAAGAAGTAGACGAAGAACTGCGGCAAATTCTCGAATCAAGAAAGACGCAGATAAAGGTCGTCGGCTGCGGAGGGGCTGGAAACAATACCATAACTCGTTTAATGCAAGTAGGAATTGTCGGAGCAGAGACAGTTGCAATCAACACTGATGCGCAAGACCTGCTTTATACTGATGCAGACAAGAAAGTTTTGATTGGAAAGGAACTTACGAGCGGTCTCGGAGCAGGGGCAGATCCGAAAGTCGGGATGGAGGCTGCAAAGGAGAGCAAGGACGACATAAAGAAAGCGTTGCAGGGGGCTGACATGGTTTTTATCACTGCAGGTTTTGGTGGCGGCACTGGCTCCGGGTCTGTTCCAGTTGTTGCTGAAGTTGCGAAAAAGATGGGCGCCCTCACAGTTGTGATTGTCACGTTGCCATTCACGATGGAAGGAAAACAGAGAATGACAAATGCGACTGATGCGCTGGAAAATGTTGAGGGTTATGCAGATACGTTGATAATTATTCCGAACGACAAATTGTTGGAAATTGTTCCTGACGTCTCGCTTGGAACTGCATTCAAAGTCGCTGACGAAATTCTTGTAAATGCTGTAAAAGGAATTGCTGAAGTCGTGACAAAGCCTGGTCTCGTCAATCTCGATTTCGCAGACGTTCGCACGATAATGAGTGAGGGAGGGATGGCGTTGATCGGAATGGGCGAGAGCGACACGGAGAATCGTGCGTTCGAAGCTGTGGAAAAGGCCCTTAACAATCCGCTGATAACTGTTGACGTCAGTGGCGCGCAGGGCGCGTTGATCAACGTGATCGGCGGACCTGACATAACAATCCGCGAAGCTCAGAACATCGTTCAGGCAGTTTCGGAAAAGCTTGCGCCGGACGCGAAAATTATTTGGGGCGCGCAGATAAACAAAGAACTGGGAGAAACTGTTCGTGCGATGCTAATTATCACTGGGGTGAAGTCTCCGCAGATATTCGGCCGTGAAAAATCATGGAGTAAGGAAGAAAGAAAAGATATAGAGCAGGTTCTGGGACTTGACTTCATCTAGGCGGAGACGAAATTACAAAACTTTTAAAGCTTATTAACCACTAATTTTAGTTGAATTTTATGCAATTTCCGAACATCAAAGCATTACTGGAAGGATATTGGCGAGTGTTGAGACTGACGAAGAAGCCGACGCTTGACGATTATTCGTTCACCGCGAAGATATGCGCGGCAGGAATGCTAGTCATCGGCGTGATTGGGTTTGCGCTGTATTTGACAGCAATTTTATTGGGTCTATAAACCAATTTTTACTAGAAAAAATTAAACAAATACTAAGGATTAAGGATTGGAAGAAATGATTTACACGGTAAAAACGGTAGTGGGAAGAGAGAATATAGTCCTTGACTCAATCGCCTCGAAGGTGAAGACTGAAGGGCTGCAAATAACAGCGTTGTTACATCCCGAAGAAATCAAGGGATATGTTTTCGTGGAAGGCGATGTGAAAGACATAGAGAAAGCTTTGCAAATGGTCCCGCACATTCGGGGGCTGATAAAGAAGCAGGTCGAGATAGGGCAGATACACCGATTCCTGCAGCCGAAGACGGTCGAGATCGAGCTGACGATCGGAGACATCGTAGAAGTGATCGGCGGCCCGTTCAAGGGAGAGCGTGGCAAGGTCACTCGTTACGACAAGACGAAGCGCGAGATGACGATGGAACTTATTGAAGTCACTGTGCCGATTCCGATAACTGTTTCTGTCGAATTTATAAAGCTGATTGAGAAAGCTAACAAGTAGTTTAAGCAGGATGTAAAAATGGCAGATCAAGAAATTATTGAAACTCTTGTCGACGGCGGTAAGGCAACACCAGGTCCTGCGCTTGCACCGCGACTAAGCATGATGAAAGTAAACATTCAGCAAGTCTTCCAAAAAATAAATGACAAGACGAAAGAGTATGGTGGAATGAAGGTTCCTGTTAAAATTATTATTGACAAGAAAACGAAAGACGTTGAAATCGAAGTTGGAACTCCACCAGTTGCAAGTTTGATCAAGAAAGAACTTGGCATCGAGCTTGCGAAAATAACAGAGGAGGAGAAAACTGCAGGCAAAACATCTGTCGGCGACCTCAGTTTTGACAAAGTCGTGAAGGTCGCGAAGATGGTTCAGGACAATCTGCTTGCGGCTGATTTGAAAGCGGCAGTGAAGATGATTGTAGGAACGTCGAACAGCATGCCGATGACGATCGACGGGAAGAAGCCGAAAGAAGTCACTAGGGAAATTAACGAAGGTAAGTACGACTCACAGATTCAGTAGAATAACGAGCATCTATTTTGCTTCCGACGTAAGCTCCTAATGGTGATAGAACAAATTGAAGAAAGACAAAAGTTGCTAATGATTCTATATCAGTTAAAGGTTTCACAAAATGATGATGCGCGACTGTACTACCAAGACTTGAAGCAGCACCAGCTACAATTCCTAAACCAGTATAGCCAATTTCACGAACTACTCTAAACATAAAATTCAGATAACAATCAAAAGATTTAAGCTTTTGTTGAAATTAAACTACCACCATAAGTGGTGCTAAATTTAGAAAATAGTTTGAAGCTTTTCTATGAAAAATGCCGAGTCGTGAAATCCATCGCCTGATTAGTAAAATTCTCACTGGATATGGCTGCGACAGGACGCATGCCGCAATCGACTGGCCTGTGAAATATCTTGGCAACAGGCACAGAATTTTCTTTCACGATCCTCTTTCAGCCGCTGTGATTGGCTACCTGCAGGATGGTGAGAGAGGCGCTGTTTCCGGGGTCGCTCATATTGTCACTGATTATGTTGTAAGCTGGTTACGGAAAAAGGTTTAAATATCTTGCCATTGTAATTAAAAGTTAACTCGCTAGTCACTGCCTCGGCAGGAGAGTATTGAAATGGCAAATGAAAAAATTGTAGCAGCGATAAAGCAGTTGCGCGAAAAAGGAAAGAAAAGGACTTTTTCTCAAAGCGTTGATTTGATTGTCGCGCTGCGCGAGCTCGACTTGAAGAAGCCGGAAAACAAGTTCGCTGAAGAGGTAATGCTGCCACACGGCCGAGGGAAAGAAGCGAGTGTAACGGTTTTTTCTGACACGATCAAGGATGCTGGAGAGGCCGAAGTTTTCAATGGAGAAGATTTAAACACTTTGGCAAAGAACAAGCGAAAGGCCAAGAAACTCGTCGCCAATTCTGATTTCTTCCTTGCCGATCCGAAGCTCATGCCAGTCGTGGGTAAAATTTTGGGACAATTCATAGGTCCGCGCGGAAAATTGCCGAAAATTGTCGCCGGCGACGTCAAGTCGACTGTGAAAAACTTGATAAAATCGGTGCGTGTGAGGGTGAAGGACGCCCCTGTCATTCAGTGTCTGGTTGGAAAGGAAGACATGAAGGACGAACAGATTGCTGAGAACGTCGAGGCTGTGCTGGCATTTTTGGAGAAGAAGCTGCCTAAAGGAAAGAACAACATCGGGCGCGTGATGCTGAAGACGACGATGAGCGAGCCGATAAAAGTAGAGCTGATGGAAGCGAAGGCAGGAAAGGCGAAGTGAAAGGTGAAGTGGTGAAAATGGGAAATACGGAAAAGACGAAAACGGCGAAAACGATGAGCAAAGCAATCGAGTCAAAGACACAAGAAGCGGAAGAAATGAGAAAACTTTTCGAGAAATACTCAGTTATCGGGATACTTGATTTGACGAAAACTCCGACTATCACGCTGCAGAACGTGCAGAAGAAATCTCGCGGACAGTCGCTGATAAAAGTAACGAAGAAAGCAGTTTTGACAAGGGCGCTGGCGGCAGTGAAGGAAAGGGAAAAGAATTTTGTAGAGTTTGAAAAATTAATTCCAAAACAGCCGGCGATTGTTTTCACTGACATAGATCCGTTCAAGTTTTACGCAATGGTTGACAAGCTCAAGACGCCGGCGGCGGCAAAGGAAGGCGATTTGGCTCCTGATGAAATTAGTGTGTCAGCAGGCCCGACCAACTTGATCGCGGGCCCTGCGATTTCCGAGCTTACGAAAGTCGGAATTCCAGCAGGAGTTGAGGAAGGGAAGATTGCAGTGAAGAAAGATGTTGTCGTGGCGAAGAAGGGAAGCGTCATCAGCAAAGCCCTGGCGAACGCGCTTAAGAAGCTCGGAATCGAGCCGATGCTGATCGGATTGAACGTCATTGCAATTTATCAGAACGGAATGATTTACGGAAAGGAAGCGCTGAGCCTGGTCGGAGAAGGCTACATGAACAAGATACGCGAGGCGTACATGCAGGCGTTAAATCTTTCCGTATCGGTTGGTTATCCGACCAAGTCGAATATTGGTTATTTGCTGGCCAAGGCTAAGCTCGCAGCAGACGCTTTGGCAAGCAGGATAAAGGTTGAAGAAAAGATTGAAGAAAAATCCGAGACACAAACACAAACGATACAAACGATACAAACGACACAAACAAATGAAAGCACAAGCGGAGGTACGAGTTAAATGCAAGAAGTATACGCCGCGTTGATGCTGCATGATGCAAAGCAGCCGATAACGGAAGAGAGTTTGAAGAAAGTTCTCTCGAGTATCGGAGCTGCTGTTGACGATGCCAAAATAAAGGCGCTCGTCGCAAGCCTTGAAGGCGTTGACATCGACGAAGCTGTCAAGCAAGCGGTGGTTGCGGCTGCTGCTCCTGCTGGCGGTGGAGAGAAGAAGGAAGAAAAGAAATCTGAGGAAGACGAGTCGAAGAAGGCTGAGGAAGCATCTGCAGGATTGAGCGCGCTGTTTGGATAAAAACAAAATTAAATTTCAAAGGAAAAAACAAAACGCAACTTGAATGAATGCAGATAGTTAGAAGTAAGAAGAGAAGCTGGTGTAGGTATCATGAAACAGTTGATTGAGTTAGCAGAAAAAAATATCAAGGACGAGAAGTTGAGGAAACTGGTAGTCGATTTTCTGAAGGACCCGAAGCTGTCGCACAAGGATTTTCGAAAATATCCGATGGAGAAATTAGAAAACGCCAGGACTTTGTTCGGCGGCGCAGGCGTTACAGCCGAGAGGGACATACTCAACCATTCATTGGCGCTTGCAGAATTGTGCATGCGAACATCGGAAATTTTGAAGGAGAAGTACGGGATTCCGATAAACACTGACGACCTAATCGCGGCGGCAATACTCCACGACATCATGCACCTGTACGAATACAAGCGAACTGAGGCAGGGGTCGAGCACACCGGACTTTCGCTCGACCACACGACTCTAGCAGTGGCAGAACTTTATCATCGCGGTTTTCCTGAAGAACTGATCCACGTCATCGCAGCCCACGCGGGCGAAGCCGGACTGACGAGTCCAAGAAATTTCGAGGCGCTGATATTCCATCATCTCGACAACATGTTGGCGATGACTGAGTTCCATCTTTACGCTGGACGCTCGCAGCAGCCATTAATGGTTTTAGATGAAGAAACAATTAAAAAAATTATCGGTGAACAAGCTGAGCAGGAAAAAGATAAAAGCAAAGATGATAAAGAAAATAAAGAAAAATAAAAATGAAGCGAAAAACCTGAATGAGCTGTACAAACATGCAGAAGTTTTCTTCCGCGCTCTCGACGAAAAGGAAAAGCTGGCAGTCATTCACGATTCCGATCCCGACGGAGTTTGCGCGGCGGCAATCACTGTAATTGCATTAAGAAGGATGGGCTTGCGCCCGTCGATAATTTTGCCAACAGACCCCTACACAATCAAGACAGAAGGGATGCACAGCAAAAAATACAAACATGCGATATTTCTCGATATGTCGCCGGATTTGTACAAAGCGGATTTGCAGAAATTAAGAAATATGGAGAGAAGATTTCTGATTTTCGACCACCATCTCGTCTGGAAAATCAATGCAAGAAACATTTTTTACATCAATCCTCGCGTCACCCAGAAGGATTTGTACATCCCGACGAGCTATCTGGTCTACAGGTTCTTTTCTCGCTACGTCAACTTGGCAGACGTCGAATGGATTGCTACCATCGGGACGATTGCCGATTACGGGATTAAGGACACGAAGGATTTGCTTGATAAATATTTGAAAAGGAGAGAGTACGAAAATGTTTGGAGAAGCAAATATGGTTTATTTGCGATAGTTCTAAACGCGTCGATTGCGATAAACGGCGCTGAAAAAAGTTTGAACGAGCTTCTGCGTACGAAAGGCTACAGACAATTTAGAAAAAACAGATTTTTCAAGAGCGCGATAAAACAGTTTGGCAGAGAGTTTAGGAAAAGGGAGAAAGAGATGATGAAAAGGATGGAGAATTTTCCGAAAATCGGGCTAAGAATGTCTTTCGTGAGTCCGAAATACAGGAGAATTTCTTCTGCGCTTGCGACGAAATGGGGGATGATGAAGAAAAATTCCGTTCTTGTTATTTTGGAAAGAAGCGGAGAAGTTTACAAGATACATGGAAGGTCGAGCTCGAAAATCAGCATAGGAAAAATTTTCCAGAAACTCGGCATCGGCGGCGGGCATCACGCTTCCGGCGGGGCGAATATCAAGGTCAAAGACCTCCAGAAGTTTAAGAAAATGCTGATTAGAGAAATTGGAACCGAACGTTATAAAAATAAAAAATAATTAATTGCCACGACCGTTTTGCAATAACTTTTCAACCTGACCTCTTATATAACGGTCGACTTCTTCTTGGTTGTCGTAAATTCCGTTCTTGATAACAAATTCTATAAACTCTTTTTCATGCAAATCCAGATACCGATTGACGGTTTCTTTCACGTCATCAGGACTTTCTATGTTCCCCCAACGTATTTTCCCATAGGCAAGAGAAACTTTCAGCTCGGCAGAAAACCTAGTGTTATCCGTTGTCTCAGTTTTAGTCGCAGACATTTCATCGTAATTATCTTTGAATAAAAACGATTTAAGGCAGATTGGCCGAAAGAAAAGCTAAAATAAGCCTCCGTTTGACTTGAAAAGGCATTCCTTATCTCATTTCATAGTCGCACCGGAAATGACCCCCTGAAAGCCAGGTATGCCTCAACTTCGATAATTCTTTTAGAAAGGTGAATAAAATGGAGTGTATAATGTGCAGCTCACCGCGTGTCATGCGCTTCGTCGACGGCTTCGGATCGAACCGTCTGTTCTGCAAAACATGCGGTCGCAGTTTTTTGGAGGTAAATGATAGGCTTATTAGCCACCACGGTCAGAAGAATTTACAAGAGTTTGGTCTTCAACTACCAGTGTCCAGGTGAAAAAGATATGAATGAATTGAAAGAAATTGCTTCGGTGCATGCGACTTTGATAAAAGACAGGAATGTATTGAAGTGGCGTGTGAATTTAGTCCGTGATGGGAAAATTTATGGCTTCCTCAAGCCTGTTTGATTTTTTTCTTCCTCCCGCATAGTGTCTACACCCATAAAAAGAATATAACTGTAAATAAGATTGGATTTAAATCTTTGATGATATTTATTATTTTCTTATGGGAACAATAGATGGACTAAAACATTTTGGGGCAGGAGCAGCGCATACCATACTCGGAACAGGCTTAGCGACGGCATCTGATTTTCTTTGGGAGCTTACTTGGAAAATAGATAGTCCATTTGCAGATATTGCAGCTGGTAGCGGGTTGGCTGGAGGTTATAACATTGGCCAAAGGAAAGTCGGTGGTATAGCAGCAAGTTTAATTGGGTTCGTGGGTTCAAATGCTCCTTATATTGCTGAAGCACTTCAAAATAGAAGTTTCACATACTTAGGAGCAAAGTTAGTATTCAAAACACTTGAGTATTCTGTTGGGGCAGTATTTGGTTATATGGCTGGAACTGTTGACGATTAGATTGAAAATTGTATAAAATTTCTTTTTCTGAAATAGTTTATTTACAGCTGTAAACACAATTTACCACATCGAAGCCCCAGAGGATGTGGATGCATTTTTTCACCACAACTTGGGAGCACGCCTCCCACACTGTAATTGTATTTATCTATTAACTCTCCATACCCGTTTGCAGTTCAAACATCTGTAAAACTGGGTCGGGGGTTCGTCGCTGCTGCGCATCTGCCTTAACGTCCACTCTGCCTTGTTGTGGCCGCAGTTGGGGCATGTCACGGAATCCGTCGTACGAAAATCAGACGGCTCGCTTCCGTCTAAGATTTTTATTTCCTCTTCCTCCGTCGTCAGGTTAAGCTCGGTCACAATTTCTGATTCAAAATTTTCATATTTAGTTTTACAGTTGCGACATTGAGAAAAATTCTGACCTTTGACAGGTATTACAAGTCCACCGCATTTATCGCAAAATTTCATTACATAACCTTAACATGCAAGATTTATAAAATTGATTTCCTACTTTTTCTTAACGACAAACATCGCGTGGTCCTTGTCGTAAGGATCAAGCTCCACCATGTCGACAACTTCGAACTTCTCTTCAAGATGCTTTCGAGTTTCCTTGTAAATCTGTTGCGGCTGCTTGACAACGTCGATACTTCTCGACTTCACTGCAATCATTCCGTAACCGCCATTTTTCAGGAACATGTCGCAATTTCGAATGAACAGCGCGACCTCATCAGGATCCGCAACATCGCAATAAACAAAATCAACCTTCTCCATGACAACATTCGCATATTCTTCTGGCTTGCGTGCGTCACCAAGAATCGTTATTATGTTTCCTCTCTTCTCTGCATGCTTCAGCAAGTCGCGCAAACTCCTTTTTCCGATATCAACTCCGTAAATTATTCCGTCCTCGCCAACGATGTCAGAGAAATGTGAGGCGGTCGTGCCACTTGCAATTCCGAGATAGAGTATTTTCATTCCCTTCTTGACAGGAAATTCTTTCATTCCTTTTTTTATCGCCGCAGCAGGCTTGCTTCGAAAATAATCCCAGACACGATACTCGACTTTTCCTTCATTGATTAGCTGCTCCCCGTAGACCTTCTCCCCAGGCAAAAGATTTTTCGTAGCAATTTTTTTGTCGACCTGAAAAATTTCCTCGAACTTTGATTTTTTTACGGTCATTCTTTCATCCTTATTTCGTGTTTTATTATGTTCTTGTTTCCTTCATCGAAATAGAAGTCTGCATCAAACTTCTTGTCTTCTAACATCAGTGGGATCCAGTAACGGTCGTCCAGCCACATGCTGTCATAAGGAATTTCGTTGAAACCGAACCATCTTAATTCGCCTTCCTCTGTCGATCTCGTTTCCCCTGAGAAGTCCTTTGTCGAGAACAAATGAACAACGAAAGTCGGCTCGCTCTTGCTGTCGAGGAAAAATGTCGTGACGCCGTGGTAAAAAAGATTCCTCACATTTAGGCCAGTTTCCTCAAGAGTTTCTCTCACCACGTTCTCTTCAAGGGTTTCGTTTCCCTCGATTTTTCCGCCGGGCCCGTTCCATTTACCTTTGCTAATTCCTCGCGTGGCCCGCTTCAGCAGAAGTTTGTTCCCGTTTAGAATATGGTATAAAGTCCCGACTATTACCATGCTAGTTTTTTGCACTTAAAACTTCTTTAATCTTTTCTTGCAGCTCTTTCTTCATTTTCGCCGAACGGTCGTCGTGCGAGTAGAAATCAATCTTTGCTGCCAGAGAAAGCTTTGCTGCCAGAATTCTTGCTATCTTTCCTTTCCGTTCCATCGGCGAGTTTTGAATTAACGGATGGTTGAAAATAATTCCGAACTTCGGAGATTTGCCTTTGCCGTGCAAAAATCTGAATAATGCTTTCTCAGCACCGAGAAGTTGGATTGTAGATGATGCTGACTTGGCAAGTTTCTCAAGCCCTCCAGCTTTTGCAATAAGTTTTGCTGCCAGCATTGGTCCTGCGAGTTCCCGCATGTTGGGTGCGACTTCCTTCAAAGTTTTGTCGATGTATTTCGCGATGCCCTCGCGCAGTTCGTAAAGTTTTGTAATTTCCACTGCCAGATTCTGTATCGTGCTTACATCCTCGTCCTTCAATTCGATGCCCATGCTGTTTTCTTTCAGTTTCTTGACTTCCTCATACTCAACATTTTTCCTGTCGCCAAAATTTTCC
>DATEAB010000009.1:0-8887 GCA_035288545.1 archaeon
GTCCCATTTCATTTGAAACAGAAATGGAAAATCGAAAATTGTCGGCATTATTATCGGTACCATTTTCTGTCCTCCTCACACTTTATTCCGAAGTGCGAATGCGAAAATATCTGCTTTCAAGAAAGACGAAAGCAGCAAACATTTGGGGAACGTTAGAAAGGATTGTTTCTGGCACTGACTTTCGCTTTCATTTGGGCTTTCATTTTGGAATTGGCATAATCTAAGGAATAGTAGGAGACAATTGATCCGGCAAAACAGGAAAAGCCGATGACTGCATTGACTGCCATGATTGGGAAAGAAGAAAGCAAAATGCCGACAAGTATACAGTTGACTATCGAATGCTTGCCGAGTGGGTTGTATTGTTGACCAGCATAAAGAACAATGACAGAAATCCATGCGGCGTGAAAAACGATTGCACTAGTTACGAAAAGCATGTTCTGTGTCATGACCGCAAGCAGATTGAGCCCGAGGGAAACGAATATTGCGGCAATGAATAACCATCCAACATCGTTCTTCCTTTCATTCAAATTACATCGTCTCGTTCGTTCGTCATGTCGTTAAGATCGTCAACAGCAAGGTACGGAAAAATAGTTACCCTAAAAACGGGTGGGAATTCATGAAGCATATCTGAATTAAAGAAGCTGATTTAGTCGCCACCTGCTAGGCAATCGTGTTCTTCTTCACCGCACATTTGAACTTTGCAAGTTCCACACCGAGCCAAGGGACGGTCAAATGCCCTTCCGCATAAACCACAATGTTTTCCACAATCTGCCAATTGGTAGCGTACGGGGTCCCATATACACCCACAATCCTTCTGGAAAGCCTCTGGATATCCATGCGCTCTCCACCATTTCAGATCTCCAGGTTGACTCATTTCTTTCCCGCTCTCTTGTCTAAGTGTTCTGTATTCTCCTTTTTTCACCTCACTTTTTACTGAAATGTAACAGTCTGCTTTTGAATAAGAGAGAAAGCAGAAAAATCGCGGGAACGTAAGAAAATTCTGCCTGCGTTCAGAGTTCGATGTTGACTGCTTTCGGCTTTCGTAGCACTAGCGCCCCTTCAACGACTTCTGCTGCCAACATCACGTCATTCTCATTCTTCTTGAACGTCTTGAACGGGAAGTCGTCGGCCTCGGTGAAGCTCATTGGTATCGCTATTATCGCTCCGATTTTTGTTATTATCGCTTCGCATCTTTTGTACACTCGTATCCTGACATAGCTCTTTTTTACGGCGACAGGGTTTGTCACGCGTTCACCCCATCCATCCCGTAGGTCCTGCCTCTACTTCACGCGGGCAGTGTTAGGGATGGTATGGGGGTCAGTCTTCAACTCGTAAGCCAGTGCGAGTATTATCGCCGCTGCTGTCGGAAAAATCGTCAGTGCAATGAACTGGTTGAGGCCGATGAATATCATGATGCCGAGCTGCCGGATTTCGATGTAGGTCACGACGTCTCCGATAAGAAGAAACGGCGCAATCGCCATTTCGAGTAGCATTAGCAACGTCAGATTGATGACTATTGTTCTTATGGGTATCATCATAAATCCCCATTCATGTTTGTTGGTACGTTGAAAAAAAGGAGGGAGATGGGGCACACTCAGTGCATGATGCTGACAGTCGTC
The DNA here is from genome assembly GCA_035288545.1 of archaeon. Taxonomy (GTDB): domain Archaea; phylum Aenigmatarchaeota; class Aenigmatarchaeia; order CG10238-14; family SCSR01; genus DATEAB01. The sequence goes on from DATEAB010000009.1 coordinate 1,620, forward strand.
ACATTGACTAATATTTTTCATGAAGACCTGTGTCATGCTGACTAGTGCGCCGACCTCAGTAGCTCGAAAGGTCTAAACCCTTCCCTTGACATCCCCATCCCTTTTCTTTGTCGTTCCAGTTGCTTTTGACTGAATACGTATGCTAGATTTGCTGGAAACGTGTGAGGGAGAACTGAAGACAAGTGAATATGACTGAAGGGATTAGTGAAGACGGAAACTGCAGGGGAAATAGAGTCATTACTGGCACACGCAAGTGCAGCTTCTGCTGCGTCCACTGCGTTCATTGGGGATTTTCATAGCCAAACTTTCAACTCAATCATCCGGACTTCTTATCATCCGTTCGATCAAGCTCGGCTTTGTCCCTGCCATGTTAGTGTTGGTGGCATTCAATTGGTATTTTTCATATAGTGTGTTTCTGAGCGTATTGTTCGGAAACGAAAGTTGTTGTATTAAATCAAAAGCGCAATCATGTCCTTCCTTTTTCCTTTTATCATCCTTGTCTTTTCGCCATAACTGCCATTAACTGCCTTATTTTATTTTTCTTTATCAACAATTTAAGTTTAAATCCTTTACTTTCGACGTGCTTCGACCGTTCAAACGCTGAATTCGACCTTTTCGAAGCCGGCTTTATCTCCTTTCTCCATTTTCTCGAGCGTCGAGGCGAAAATCGTGAAGTTTGTGCCTGGGTTTTGGAAGCTGTATTTTGCCGCCTGCTGCATCAGCGCGTTCTTTATTCTGTCCGAAGCGCAGACGAAGTAGAGCTCGTTTCCTGTCTGGCTGATTCCTTCCTTTATGGCGTTGTAGAGCTTTCCCGAACTGCTTGTCGTCGCGAAAATTATCGTCTGTTCTCTTTCATCCTTGCTCACCACAACCCTTCCATTCTCGTCCTGCCTTTCGACCAGGTCATAATTCATCTTGGTCAGCCTGTCCACTGCCTTCTCAGCAAAATCGTCGATGACTTTCCCTTCCTCTGGCAGCTTTCCGTTTTTCAGCGCCATCGCAAGCTCTGCGTCATGCGTCAGGAAATAATAAACTGCTTTCTGCTTGTAAACCTTTGCCTGCCTCCATCTCACAAAGCCGATCTTTACCATGCGCTCGACTTCCTGCTTGAACACGCGGTTAGACATCTTCATCTGCCTTGCGACCTGGCTTGTGTAGCTCCCCTCCGCCCTCTGCAAAATTTCCATGATCCTCCATCCGCTGCTCGTCACCTTCCTAATCTTTTCCTCAAGCTGCTTTTCCTCCAGCGTTTTCTTTTTTTCCGTTCTTTCTGCAAAATTTTCTCCTCTCTGTCCCTTTCCTCTTGCCATTCTTCCCTCAATTCTTTTTTCCATCTCCTCTCTCTGCTCTCTCACGCTGTCCAAAATTTTCTTCTCCATCGTTTCCCTCAGCATTTTCTCGTCGACCTTTCCCCTTTCAGCTATCTCGTGCGGGAATTTCACCAAGAATGCGTTCGGGAAGCTCGATTTTCTTATCAGCACGAATGCATGGCCGGTCGGCAGGCGTCGCAAGTAGTCGACATCTCCTTCTTTCAGTCCGAGCATGTGCGCCGCGTCCTGTATGTCCGAGGAATATTTCGTGTCCAACCCGAGGTTCATGTACACGTGCGTGGATGTGTTGCCGAGGGCCGGATAGCTTACCATCGACGGGTGCTGGTCTACGTAAATCATGCCGATGCCGAGCTCGCGGATTTCCCTGAAAATCAAATCTGTCACTGCCTCTATGCCGAGCTTCCTCGTCTTCTCCCTGTTCAGCACATGATGCGCCTCTTCCAAAATTATCACACCTGTCAGCTTCTCGCGCCTGTTGCTTGCCAGGAGCCAGTCCCGTATCCACTGCAGCATTATTTCGATGAAGAAAGTCTTGTCGTCGTTCGACAGCGCGTCAAGCTCGAGTATCGTAATCTTGTTCTGGAAAATCAAGTCAGGCGTCAATCCTCTGTCGATGTCGAAAATTTCCGCTGTCTCACGGAAGCACAGCGACTCGAGCGGACGTGTGGCAGTCGCAACCCAATTCCTCTCTCGAGAAGACATTGACGACGTGGAAAGATGGTTGACATAATCGGTGATGTCCTGTATTTTCGGATACGAAGGCGCAGCGCGGTCGTAGAGTTCTCCCAGCGCGCGCAGGATTATGTGTCGTCCGCCGCCCAGCAACCAGTAAGCGTGGTCGAAGACTTCTGCGAATTCCTTCGCCCATTGCGATACCTGCACACCTTCAGGCGGCACGAGTGGATTAAAGCGGAACGGAACAGTGTTTCGTCCGACCGTATAAACAGTAACTTTGTCCTTCAGCTCCGGAATGCCAAGCAAATCCCGGTAGTTTCTTTTTGAAAAATCAAAAATCAGTATCGGTACATCGGCCGCGTTGAGCGAGCGGACGAGATGATGAATGATGTTTGTCTTGCCGGATCCAGACGAGCCGAAAATTCCCACGTGCGTCAGGAAATCCTGCCTGTCCAAGTTCAAAGGATAAATTTCCTTCTTCCCGTAAAGCACCTGTCCGATGTTTATGCTTCCCTTCGTCGCGACTTCCTTTGGCGGAGGCTCGATCAGCACGCTTTCGCTCAAGTCCTTGTCAGCGACCGTCACTGCCTTTATTCCGTCAATAATCTCGATGATCTTTTTCCTGTAATTCTCGTCACCGAAAAAATACGCTGCCTCAAGGCGCGTGGCTTTTTCCTTCCCCAAAAACGGAATCAGTCTTTTTATCTCTTCCTTTATGTCAAAATTTCTCACGTTCGAACTTGTTGAGTTTGAGCTTCTGTTTTCGGGCATAATTTTTCACACTCCGGAATTTCAACTTCCGCTAAATATGCTCGCGATGTTCGATTCGGTCTCGTACTGCTCGCGCAGTTCTTGCAGCTGCTGCCTCATTGTCGTTATGTCTCGCCAGAAAAGGTTGTTCTCCTTCCTTTTTTCCATCCTCAAAAGCGTGACGTTGAGCTTGAACTCACGGACTTCGTCCTTGTTAGAAAGTTTCTGCAAAAATTGTTCCAAGTCTGCGATGTCCACATCGATCTCTTTGTTGGATTGCGCGTTCATCAGCTCTCTCGTGCGTATCGCTTCTTCCGTCTCCTCGATCCTCTCCCTCAAAAATCTTATCTTGTCGAAAAGCGTCCCGCTCACGCGTTCGCCTATCTCGTCAAGCGGCTTGAGGTCCACAGCCTGCATGTCCTTTATCATGCTTTTCAAAACAGGCGTGCTTACTTTCTGGTGGATTATTTCCGTCAGTCGCTGCTCTTCCTCTTCGTACTCTTTCGGCTTGTACTTCCCTACGATTTTCACAAGCTTGTCAGGGTCTTCCTGCAGCCGCTCGTACGCCTCTTCCTCAGGCACAAACTTTTCCTCGTACTCCTTCCTGTACTCTTCCTTCTTCATGCTCTTCACTTGTTTTACTTCTACGGCATAAAGTATTTAAGCTTGCCGCTTTTGTAAGGACAACCGAAGACAACTGTTTATTTTTCACACCAGCAACATCAACAAGGACAGCAACCACGACAACAACAGCAGCGAACACTTTTTGTAATGTTTATAATTATAGTCTGGAAAATATATTTTTCAGAATATACATACAATCCTTACAACAAACGTCCGCTTCGGCCCTGTCGTAAAAAACAAAAAATTTCATCAAACAACTTTCTTCTCAAGAATTAGCGCCTGCCCGTTTTCCTCTTTTATTTTTCTTGCTATCCCTCGCAGTGCAGAAAGGTCGTCGCTCTGCCAGACCGAATGCTGGAGTTTTTTCGCCTTCGCTTTTTTCAACGCCCGGTTGACGAAGACCTGAAAACTTTTCTTTTCACGCGGAATGTCGTAAAGAAGTACGTATTGCATTTTCTCTAAATGTTAGACGTGTAACGGAGGATAAATATTTGCTACTTGTTGTTTTGAAATTAACTTAGGAATATTTTTACTTTACTTATTTTCTTGGATATAGTCGAGCAGCTGCAAGTAAATGTTTTGGATGCAATGAATACAGTCCATTTTCGTGCACAATAATATAACTAACTTCAAAAGCCAACGCAGCAGAATCTCTTCGTGGATCAAAGAACTTTATTCGCGCTTCATTCATGGATATTTTTGGATTTGTCAAATTGAAATCCGTGGTAGAAAATGTTGATCGCGCAATGCCCATACCAAGTATCAGGGCATTCAAATTTCGGTAATGAGTGAAAACAGAAACACCATCTACTCCTCGCCTATCGTAACGAATTCTTTTTGCAACGTTCTTATAGCCAATATTTTGCATCTCTTCTGTTATTTGATGTATTCTGTCGACACTATCTACTTCAACAGTTGCTCCGTTTAATAAATCAACCTGATAGACTTTATCCCTCCACATAAAACCTAAGAAATCAACAAGAAGACTTTCTTGAATTGAATGATATATATTTGCAGTTTTTACTTCATCTTGTTCAATCATTCTTTGCAGTTCATCAAAAGAAATTCTAATGTTGCTTTCTCTCATGGCGAATTGATTATTTTCAAATTATTTATCTTTGCATCCAATTCACAAGACGATCTAAGAAACCGAAACGCATCTGCCTTCTTTCGCGATAAGGAGTTGCCGTCAGCGTGTGAGCAAGACGTCGGATTTCCTGCGATGCCGGAGAGCTTGGATAAAGATGAACTGCTGGGTGCTTGGCTGCTATCGCTTTCGTTATGCTCTTGTCTTCAGGGATTTCTGCAATGACCGGATATCCGCACATCTCGGCGATCTCCCCTTTCGTCAGCTCGTGCCATTTATTTGCTCTCCTATTCACTGCAACCCCGATAATTTTCTTGTTCATTTCCTCAGCGATCTTCACCGTCTTCAGCGCGTCAGTCACGCTCGGCAGGTCAGGATTCGTTATAATTAAAATTTCATCAGCAGCACTTATTGCACTCACGGCCTCACGACCAAGTCCGGCAGCGCTGTCCATAATCACGAAGTCGGAATTTCCCAGCAGGTTCAGCGCAACTTCAGGCAGCTTTCCGACGTCCACACCTTTTAGGTCGTCGAGCGCCATGCTTCCAGGCACGACCTTCATTCCGCTCGCGTGTGGGTACGTCGCGTCCTTCAAGCGTGCCTTCCCTTTCAGCACGTCGTGAAGCGTCTTCGGCGCGAGATGCATTCCGAGATGCAGCCCTAAGTTCGGCGTGGTCAAGTTCGCGTCAACAGCAACAACATCGTGACCGAGGTCGCTTATTGCAGCAGAAAGATTTGAAACTAGAGAAGTTTTTCCAACTCCACCTTTTCCGCCAATCACTGCTAGCACGCGTGTCATAACTCAACCACAACTCTTCTAGCTATTTGATGTTTTGAAAGTTCTTAAGCTTAAATGTGTTGTTTCTACGACAGGACCAACGCTTGCACTCGTAGGAATGATAAAGACAACCTACGGTTTTCTTGAAACTTTCCCTCTGCAAGAAAGTAACGCTCGCATCTGCGTGCGAGCCCAGACAGGCAGCCAAGAAAAAAAGTTTAGGCGCGGCCAAATCGCGCAGTCATACCAGTTTTAATTATATACTTGAAAATATATTTTTCAGTCAATATTTATAACCCTTATTCCAAACCATTGCTGGACTTGCCGTCGTAAACGTTAAAGTATTTTCTTCAGTGTTCAAATGCATTACTGCTTTGAATCCTGCACCTCGAATGTAAGTTACAACTAATCGTCTTGGATGAAAACCACTCATGCAGTAAACGCCGTGACCTGTTGGCGCTTCATCAGAAACTTCGTGAAATAATTCTCGTTGATCTAATGTCAAATATTTCTCTGTTTCTAGTGCAACAATTTTCTTTTCTTCTTTTGGAGTAATTCTACTTTCTGCCATACTCATCATCTCGTTTGTAAAAACAAAAATTAAATGAAAGTCAATTTTTCCGTGTACGGCTTCTGCATCTCGTGCTTGACCTTCTCGACCCAGCCTTCGATAATTATGACCGCCTCTGCCAGCGGAATGCCTTCGCCTTTCGTTTTCATTGTCACATGCATCTTCTTCGTTTCTTGGTCAATCGTTCTGTCAATCAACAAAGCAAACTTCTGTTCAACTTCTGCCATATTATTTTTCACCTCAACTTTCAACTTTTCTCCTTTCAATGATAGCAATTAATTTTGATTTCATATAAATAGACCTCTCTTCGTAAGTGTTGAATTTGTCCATAACTTCATCTACTATGGGACTCAGCAATTTTAAAATGTCATCGTATGCCTTTCCATTTTTTACTGGAGGTAAATCGAGTTCCTTCGCGACAATGTCATGTCCCTCAATCCAAAGTCTGGCTGCCCGTCTTTTATATCTTTGCTGTTCTTCTCTTTCCTCAGGACGTAGTGCAGAACTATCATACATGAAAAAAAGATTGAGAGATAGCAATTAATACTTAGCAAAAAACGAATGCCCCGTGAGGGATTCGAACCCACGACCTCCTCCTTACTCCCAAAAAGGTAGAAGGGAGTTGCTCTATCCAAACTGAGCTAACGGGGCATTGTTTAATATAACCTAAATAAAGATTGATTTAAAAAGCTAATTTACTTTATTTTACTACGAAATTCTAAAAGTAATTATTCAGGTCGTGTGATGCGTGAAGAAAAGCAAGAAAATCAGCTGGAAGAAAATCGAGAGAAAGTGGCAGACCAAGTGGGAGAAGGCAAGGATTTTCGAGGCAAATGTCGATCCGAAGAGGAAAAAGTTCTTCACGTCTTTGATTATCCCTTACGTCAACAGCGACCTTCACATCGGCCACGCGTTTACGTACACCCGCAACGATGCGTATGCGCGCTTTAAACGCATGCAGGGGTTCAACGTTCTGCTTGCCTCTGCTTTCCACGCGACCGGGGAGCCGATACTCGGCACGATCGAGAGGTTGAAGAAACACGACAAGACTCAGATAGAGACTTTCAAGCTTTACGGCGTGTCGGAGAAGGACATGAAGGATTTTGTCAGAAGAGGGCCTGAATATGTTGCGCAATTCTGGGCGAAGAAAATTGCCAAGACCATGAAACTGATTGGATATTCCGTTGATTGGAGAAGACGCTTCATTTTGTCCATCACTCCGGCCTTCAGCAGGTTCGTCGAATGGCAATACAACACTCTGAAGAAAAAGGGTTACGTCGTTCAAGGCACGCATCCCGTCATCTGGTGCCCGCACGACAAGAGTCCAACCGGAGATCACGACAGGCTTGAAGGTGTGGGGGAGAGTCCGATCGAGTTTACGATTTTGAAGTTCCGCCTGGACAGCGGAGAGATTCTTCCATGCGGCACGCTGCGGCCTGAGACGATCTACGG
>DATEAB010000010.1:0-43587 GCA_035288545.1 archaeon
GCTGACTGCGATTTCCAACATGCCGATTGCCAAGCAGAAAATTTCGAAAGGCAAGAAGATTTTGACGTTTGGGAGAAGCCCGATAATGTCGAGCTATCTGCTGTATCTCGGAGTTGGAGAATACGACTTTCTGCAGGACAAGGTGGGAAAGACGACACTCAGAATAGTGACGACGCCGGGAAGGAAAAAGGAAGCGAAGCTGGCCATGGAATTCGCAAAGAAGTTTCTGAAGTATTATGAGGATTATTTCGAAATAAAATATCCGCTGCCAAAGCTTGACCTTATCGCGCTGCCTGACTTCCCCGAGGGTGCGATGGAGAACTGGGGAGCGGTTACTTTTCGTGAGGCCGAGCTGCTGTACGACCCTAAAGTTTCGGACGCTCACACAAAGCAGATCATTGCTGAAGTAATAGCACATGAACTGGTCCATATGTGGTTCGGAAACCTCGTGACGATGAAATGGTGGGACAATCTGTGGCTGAATGAAAGTTTTGCGACGTTCATGGCATACAAATCCGTCAGCCAATTCTATCCTGAGTTCGACATGTGGAGCTACTTCATCAACTACTGGACCGTCTCGGCGCTCGACATCGACTCGCTTGTTTCCTCGCATCCGATTGAGGCAGAAGTGAAAACCGTCGGGCAGATCAGCGAAATTTTCGACCACATCAGCTACGCGAAGGGCGCGAGTGTGCTGAGGATGCTGGAAGACTATCTCGGCGTGGAAAATTTCAGGAAGGGAATGAAGAAGTTCTTGTCGGACAACAAGTACGGGAACGCGACGACAGAAGATTTGTGGCAGGCATTGGCAAGCGCCTCCAAAAAACCGGTCAAGAAAGTCATGGACACGTGGGTGAAGCAGCAAGGCTACCCGATCGTCGAGGCAAGCCTGGTCGATTCGAAACTCAGATTGGCGCAGAAAAGATTTTTGATGCTTGACAGGCAGGACAAGACCAAGTGGATGATTCCGGTCTCGATAAAAAATGATGGAAACGTCCAGTCGTTGCTGCTTCAGGAAAAGGAGAAGCTAGTTGAAAACGGTTTCGGCAATTTTAAACTAAACGTCAATCAAACAGGCTTTTACCGAGTGAGATATTCTGAAGCGATGCTCAGAAAATTGAAGAGGATGATAGAAACAAAACAGCTCGGCAACATAGACAGGTTCGGAATTCAAAACGACCTTTTCCACATCTGCACTAAGGGCGATATGCATCCTGATCGCTACTTGGATTTCGTCCGCGCGTACAGGACGGAAGACAACTACCTCGTGCTGAAGGACATCGCGGACAACCTCTCATTCCTCTACTTCATAACTTTCGGCACGGCCTACTGGAGCAAAGTGGCCAGCTTCAACAAAATATTCTTCAAAAGGCTGTTCGACCGGCTGGGATGGAATCCAAAACCTGGAGAGAGCTACACCGACCCGATTTTGAGGAGCATTGCGATAAATGCGCTTGGAAAAATGGGAGACGAGAAAATTATCAAGCTGTCGAGAGAAAAGTTTGGCGCTTATCTGAAAAATCCGAACTCGCTTGCTCCAGATTTGCGGATGGCTGTCTATGCAGTGGTCGCCAGGTGGGGGGACGAGGAAACGTACAGAAAGTTCATCGGACTGTACAGGCGAGCGAAAAACCAGGAAGAGCAATCGAGATTTTTGATCGCCCTCGGCAATTTCAAAGAACCGAAAATTCTGAACGAATACCTGAATTTCGCGATGACAAAGGACGTTCGCTCACAGGATTTGCATGCACCTATAGCAATCATCGGCGGCAACCCCTACGGAAAGCAGCTCGTCCTGCCATGGATAAAGCAGAACTGGGACAAGCTGACAAAGATGTTTGCTGGCGGCAGCGTATCGCGGCTGAGAAGAATAATAGAGAGCCTCGACGGGACTACTGATGAAAGAACTGAAAAAGAGGTGGAGCAATTTTTCAAAAAGCACACGTTCACTGGGACTGAAATGACAATAAAACAAATGCTGGAGAAAATTAAAATCAACGTCAAATTTTTGCGCGGATTCAATGTGTAGATTTTTATGGCAATGATAAAAACAACGAAAGAGCTTGCCATTCTGAAAAGGGCTACAGCAATCAGCAACTCATGCATTCCATTGATTGAAAAATCCCTCCGCGAAAATATTTCAGAGAGAGAACTAGCAAGAAGAGTCAGGCGCAAAATAAATTCGCAGGGAGCAACTCTTTCCTTCCAGACTCTTGTTGCAGTCGGCGACAGAAGCGCGATGATTCATCCGAAACCGCATGCGACGAACAGGAAAATTTCTGGAATCGGCTACATCGATTTCGGCGCACGTTACAAGGGATATTGCAGCGATGTTACCGTCCCGTTCATCAAAGGAAAAATCAGCATAAGGGAAAAAAGAATTGTTGATACATGCATGTCTGCTTGCAAAATCGCAATAAGATCAATCAAAATCGGACAACCATGTTGGAAATTATTTTATCAAGTTGACAAATATTTGCGGCATCACGGCTTTAAAATGGAGCATGGGTTGGGACATGGACTTGGATTGAAAATTCATGAAATGCCGATAGTAGCAATGCCACGCAAATTAACTGGAGGAGCCTCTCTAATTTCTTTATCTAAATCAGAAAAAAAGTTATCTGGAAAGAAATTGAAAAGATGGTTAAAAATAAAAAAGCTAACATTTCAGCCAGGAATGGTCATAACGATTGAGCCAGGAGTTTACGTGAAAGGCGTCGGGGGATGCAGGATAGAGAACGATGTGTTGATCACATCGAAAGGACTAAAAATTTTAACGAATTCAAGACTGCTAAAAATTTAAGATATAGCACAAAGATATCATATATTTTTGATTAAATCCAGAAGATTTAACTGATTAATCATTCGTTTTGACAATTGCTTTAAATAACTAAAATAGAATAATTAATTAATGTCAAAAAGGGTTATTCCTTACGTAAAAAAGGCTGAAGGAATTTTAAAACAAGCAGCAGGATTGCCTAGAATTTCAGAAGTTGTTAAGTCGTCTTTACTTGAATATGCGGATGATTTAGATAATGCAGTTTCCTTACACTTAACTGATAAATGGAGTAGTTGGCAAGGAAAGCCTACTCCTTTTCCAAAAGAAACTCATAAGACTGAAATACAAATATTAGCAAAAATTTATTCGACATTTCGAGACAGAGAATTTTCTGAGCAAGATCTGCGTAAATGTTTAGGACCATTGGCAGTCGATGGAAAAATTTCAATGGGCACTTATCAGAGATACAATTGGTCAAAAAGACTTGAAAGATACGGACTAGTAGCCTCACGATATGTTTTTGGAGGATATGACTATGTATTTAATGCAGGAGGACACAGATTGTTGAGCAAGCTAGTTAAAAAATGGGAATCTACGAAAACTACAAAAAGTTTGAACTAGATATTTAATGAAAATCTTTAGAAAAGTTACTAAATCAACTTTTGAAAAAAATATGGTTAAAAATTATTTTGAACCAAAGAAAATATAATATATCCAAGGTTTTATATTTAAGATTTAATTTTAAATCAAGACCTTCATTTTCTTTTTTCCAACTATCGCTCTCATCAACTCGTGCCCGATGTCAGATTCCTTTCCGATCTTTATGCTGCTCTTCTTACCGATCGTCGCGCTGAAAAGGAACTTGTCCTCTATGTAGAAGCTTGCCATCTTCCCGATGAGGCGCTTGTCAAATTCAAAATCGAAGCTGTTCCCGCTTTCGTTTATGTCGAACTGGGCTTCCTTTCCCAAAGCCGGAGTGCGGGGCTCGACGTCGATGTGAATGCCGAGACGGTCCTGAATAGATGTAATCATGCTGCCTTCCTTTCCGATAATGCGGGCGATGATGTTGTTGTCAACCTTGACTATCACATTGTTCTCGTCAACTACCTCCACCTCTGCGGCGGGATCGAACTTGCGGATTTCAAGCAGTATCTGCTTCTTTGCCAGCTCCTTGAGAGGCGAGGCTTGCTGCTTTGGGATTCCCGCAACAGGAATAACGACACTCTCTTCACCGAACGAATAGATTTCATAATCTAGTTGTCCAGTTTCAAAATCACGAACATCAACAACCGGACGTGCGAGATCCGCTTCGGTCATTCCTGTCGGTACACGCACTGTCAAAGAAAGCTCATAAACTTTTTTCACTTGCCCTTCTTTAACAAAAATTATTGTGTCGATAATGTGCGGCACCATTCCCAATTCGATGCGGCCCATGAAACGTTGAACTGCGTCAATCGGATTGCTTGCATGCACAACTCCTATCATTCCAACTCCCGCAAGTCGCATATCAGCAAATATTTCGAAATCGCGCGTCTTGCGCACTTCATCATAAACGCTGTAGTCCGGACGAACAAGAAGCAAAATATCTGCAGTTTTTTCAAAATCACCTTCAAGCGGACCATATTGCGTAATTTCTGGTCCGACTTGTAAATCGCGCGGAGATTCAAGTGTCTTCACAATTTTTCCTTGGATTGCATAAAATTCTGCTAATGAAGCTGCTAACGTACTCTTTCCACTACCCGGAGGACCAGCAATCAATATTCCTTCTGACCTTTCCCTTAATCTTTGTAATAATTTATCTGAAAATTTATAATCTGCCAAGGAAAGTTTGACAAGCGGCCGAACAATTGTGACTTCAAGCCCGCTGCTGAACGGCGGTCTGGCAATCGCAATTCTGTAAAGACCGAGCTGGATGACGAGAGCCCCGCTCCTGCTGATTTCAATTGACCCCTTACCGCTGATCCTGGTCGCTTCGGCAATTTCCTTGATAATTATTTCCAAGTCTTCATCACTCAAAGGTTTGTCTGCAAGCTTCGTCAGCTCGAATTTCCCTGGCTTTCCTTTCTTCGCCAGCGGCGGGACCTTCGATTTCAAGTGCACGCTCAATGTCGTGTCGTCGAAGAATTTTTCAAACCTCAGACCGGCAGTTTTTATTTCCGGCGCGATGTATTCAATTTTGGCACCTTCTGCCTCTCCGACAAGTGCCTGAACGTAATCCGAGGTCATCAAAACTCCATTCTCGTTCTTTGCAACATCTCGGATTAACGCATCCATCCTTCCGCTCTTCGCCAGCCTAATGTCGTCAAAGCTTGGCCGATCGCCTGTAAAACGCAGCTTTACTCCCTTTTCCTCTGACATCTTGCGCAGTTTCTTCAACTCTTCAAGCCCGACAAATCCATGCTCCCTTCCCTTCGATGCCTGGGCCTGCAACTCGTCGACAACTGCAAGAGGAATAACAATTTCCGCATCCTTCAGCTGATTCTTTTCCATCATGCGCGACAAAATTCCATCGATAATCACACTAGTATCTGGAATAATTCTTTTAACCATAAACAATCACTTCCTTTTTTCAATTTTTAATTTTTCTTTATTTTTATTTTATGTTGAATCAATTTCAATCAATTGTCAATCAATTGAGTTAGAATGGAGCAAACAAACTGCAATCAATTTACTATTAATTTACTTTTCTTTTATTTTTCTACTTTTTTAATTGAGAGCTATGCTTATAAAGCTTCCGTTTCACGTCTTTACTGAACAAAAATAACATAACTTCTAGCAGTAAAATATACATCGCACTATCGAAAATGTTTTTAAGCCTTCTTCCGATTCATTAAACAGGTGGTAAAAATTAGGGCATGTCCAGAGTGCGGCAGTGCTCGCATAATTTGGAATCAGGACGAAGGAATGCTTTGCAACACATGTGGTCTGATAATACAAGAGCCGACTGTTTCAGGTCAGAGGTTGTTAGTCTAGTGACAGAAGCTAGAAAAAATAAAAATTTAAAAAATTCCGACTGAAGTTGCGTTAGAAAATTCCCTTACATATTTCTATCTATGTCGCTCTATGCCATCCTATTTCGCAAACATTTTTAAAATTTGCTGCAGCGTCATCGTCTTTTCGTTTTTCTTCTTCATGTCTCGCAACTTGAACTTCTTGCTCTTCAGCTCTTTCTGCCCGACAATCAGCACGTAGGGGATTCCCAGCGCGTCCGCGTATTCAAGCTGCTTACTCAAACTTCTCTTCATCAAATCAACCTGACAGCCAATTCCCTCGCCTCTCAACCTCTTCGCAATTTCCCTAGCGTTTTCTCGCACCTTATCGTCAACCGCGGCGACAAAAACTTTCGTCTTCGTCTTTTCAAGCTTGAACATCTTTTCCTGCTGCATAATTTCGATAATTCGCTCTATGCCGAGGCTGATTCCTGTCGCAGCTGTCGGACGCCCGCCGAACGTCTCGATAAGCTTGTCATAACGCCCTCCGCCCGCAACCGATCCGTACTTCTCGTAACCTTTCACGACAATTTCGAAAATAGGTCCTGTATAGTAGTCAAGTCCGCGTGCTAGAGTAAAGTCAACTTTCAGCATCTTTGCAATCCCGTACATTTTGGCAAACTTAATAATTTCCTCAATTTCCTTCAATCCTTCCTTTCCGACCGCGCTTTCCTTCAGCAAAATTTTTCCTCCCTCGAAACTCGCCGATGTCAGCTTAAACAATTTTCCGATCTGCTGCTCGTTCATCCCGGCTTTCTTCAGTTCCTCCCTCACAGTTTCCTCACTAAATTTCTTCAATTTGTCAATCGCACGAAAAACATCCAAGTCCTTATTTTTGTCAGCACCAATAGCCTCAATAAAGCCATCAAGAATTTTTCGGTTGTTAACTGTTATTACAAAATTTTTAAAGCCAAGCTCACGCAATGCATCAACTGCCGCGGTAATACACTCAACATCTGACTCCATGCTACTACTGCCGACAACATCAACATCACATTGCCAAAACTCTCTTTTTCTTGCGGCAGTCACCTCTTCATACCGCCAGACAGGAGCAATTGCATATCGTTTGAAAGGCTTCGGCAACTGAGGATTGCTTGCAACAACACGCGCCATAGGAACTGTCAAATCGAAACGCAGACCCAGTCGACGATTTGCTTTATCTCTAAACTCATAAATCTGTCTCTTAACATCTTCTCCGCTTTTTGCAGCAAGAAGTTCAAAGTCTTCAAACGCCGGCGTGTCAAAAGGTTCGAAACCATAACGCTCGAAAACTTCCTGTATCTTGTTGATCACGAACTGCCTGCGAATCATTTCATCAGGAAGAAAGTCTCTCGTTCCTTTTGGCGTCTGGAATTTCATTGAGTTCACTTCCTGTAATTAATTTAACCTCTTTATGAAATAAAATCTGTTCGGATACTTTGGATCTCGTATATCCATTTCTTCGTAACCGAGTCTTTTATAGACTGGCACCATTTTGCTGTTTGCATCTGTCCTACCTACGAATGTATCGTATCCCGCCTTTTTTGCAAGTTCGAAAGAAAGTTTCATCATACCGCTTCCGATACCCATTCCACGATATTCATTTTCTACTGCCAGTTCGTCACCATACATTGTTTTTTCACTTTCTATTTGCCCGTTCAGGAATGGAAATTTATCCATTGGCAACTCATATGCCCATCTAAATCCGACTAATTTTCCATCTTTTTCTGCCACGAGAATTATCGGATTATTTTGTCTTAATGCATTCTGCAAATCCTCTGTTACAGCTTCGTCAGTCCAGCTTTCATTCCATGGTGGTTCAGCAAACGCTCTTTGGTAAACTCCAATTATTTGTTGAACGTCTTTCTCTTCGAATGTTCTGATGAACTACATCACCAATTTTAGTTTTTATTGTCATTTTTGTTCCCTCCATTTTTTATCACCTTTGGGTCAGAGCCGGGAATCGCACTCGGTCTTCGAGCTTCACGGACTCGCGTGCTAGCTTTTACACCACTCTGACCATCGCTTGTAAAATTTTCAGGAATAAGAATCAGGCTGCCATTCTTGAAAATAATTTTGACAAACCTACCTTCAAGTAAACCTAATTTCGCACGTAATTGGATAGGAATTGAAATGCGTCCCTTTTTGTCGACCTTAGAAATCGTAGAAAGCAAAGTGAACTAAATCACTTTTTGTCATTTTCCTTGTGGAAACGTTCACCCTTTCTCATTCATCTCACTTCTTTCTTACTTCTTACGAAAATCAGTAGATTTCTCTACTTAAATAGTTTGAGGTGGGATTGCCGCTTTGACGAAAATAACATCAGGTTTTGGAGCTGTTATCTGTCTGTATAGAGCAAATATTGATGGATTATCTGTCAGTACTTGCGCTGCAGAATTTCTTACCATATCGTGAGCTTCAAGAGATTTTTCTCGAAAATCCCCGCCATCATAAAGTGGTTCGTTGAAATGGTCTCTTGGATAAGTTAAAAGAGTCGCTACATAATCTTCTGTCATAAAGCGCGGACTTTCTGAACCGTTTGCCTGAAAAATTTCACTTGCAGCGACAAGCTTTCCTTCGTGCATGAGATAAAACATTTTGTACTCCTTTCCAGGGAGTTTCAGAAAGAGACCCACCATTAATTCGACGGAAAAGGTAAAAATTGTTTCTTGTTTTCAATTGTATGTTTCACAGGCGCAAAGTAGATAAGCAAATGAAACGATATACTATTTTTGAGTTCACTTCGTTCTAGAAATTGATTTATCTCTTTATAAATTAACTAATTAATATGTCAGCTGTAATCGAATTAAGAGCTCCATCATATAGGGCCAAAGTAATAAAGGCGCTAAAGGCGCTCGGATGTTATATAACTGCAATTTCACGCGACTTTATTGGTGTTCGATCAATTGCAGATAAGTATGAAGATAAACCTGCAGATAGTGTTTTTGAAAATTTAATTCGAAGTAAAAGATTTATAGTTCCTGAAGAGCAATTTACTAAAAAAGATCAATATGGACGAATTTTCTTGACCTTTTCTGATTCCAATGAAGCATCAAGTTATATTTCATTAATGAATAGTTTGAACAAAGAAAAAATACCTCACACAGAATTAACAAAAGCCCAAAATTAACTTTAAATATTTGACTTGTTCAATTAAATCAAAGTGATATTGGTGAACCGATCGGAAATCGAGACCTTAATCTAATTCTGGAACTTTTATTTACTGCAAATTCTAAGGTGATTTTATGGTGATGAAACAAGTCAGAGAGCAGTACAATCCTAAGCAACTCGAGTCAAAAATCAGGCAGTGGTGGGAAAAACAAAAAATCCCGAACAAGATTGTCGCGCAGCAGCCAAAGAAGAAAAAATTCTACCTTCTCGACGGTCCGCCTTACGTCAACCAGGTTCCTCACGTCGGCCACATCAAAACCACGACAGTGAAGGACATCTGGTCGAAGTTCAGACACATGCAGGGATTCAACAGCTGGTTCCAGCCTGGCTTCGACACTCACGGTCTTCCGATCGAGACGATGGTGGAGAAAGAACTTGGTATAGTGACGAAGAAGCAGATTGAGGAAATCGGAGTGGACAAGTTCATCGAGGCCTGCAAGAGCAAGGCGGAAGGAAACGAGCAGGCATGGCTTGCGCTTTATCGAATGCTCGGCGGGTGGAGAGGTTACGTAGAACCTTACCTAACTTTCAAAAATTATTACATCGAGTCGGCGTGGTGGACGACGAAGCAGCTCTGGCAGAAAGGAATGCTCGTGCGAGGGGAGAAGGCGATCCATTGGTGCCCGCGTTGCGAGACCGCGCTGAGTGGGTATGAAGTCACTGACAGTTATGCCGAGGTGAAGGACCCGTCGCTTTATGTCAAGTTTCCTGTGCGAGGAAAGAAGAACGAGTTTTTTGTTATCTGGACTACGACGCCGTGGACTCTGCTGAGCAACGTGGCAATCGCTGTTCATCCTGACGAATATTATTTGAAAGTAAAAATCAAGGGCGAGAACGAGACGCTGATAATCGCGGAGAAGCGAGCGGACGCTACGATAAAGGAGATGCTGAAGAAGGATTATGAAGTTGTTGAAAAGTTTTTGGGAAAAGAACTTGCCGGGATGCGCTACGATTCTGTTTTCGAAATTCCGCTACAGAAAAAACTGCAGAAGCAGGACAACGCGCACGTCGTGATTCTGTCGCTGCCTGTGATGAAGGGAAAGGCGTACAAGCATGAGAGAGGGAAGGAAAAGAAGCTGAAGGGGGAGTTCAAGGAATTCGTCACGATGGAGGAAGGCACCGGACTTGTGCACACGGCGCCTGGCCATGGGGCTGAGGACAACGCCGTCGGGCTGCATTACAAGCTCGCGCTCGTCTCACCGGTCGACGAAGAGGGAAGGTTCACAGAAGAAACTGGAGAGTTCAAAGGAATGAAAACGAGTGATGCAACAAAAATAGTTGTTGATAAATTGGAAAAGAAAAGATACTTGCTGCATTTTGGATGGTCGACTCACACGTATCCGTTGTGCTGGAGATGCAAGACGCCGCTTATTTTCCGGCTTAGCAAGCAGTGGTTCTTCAGCATCGACCCGATCAAGGAAAAAATGATCCGCGAGAACAAGAAAGTGAGATGGCTGCCGGGTTTCGGAGAGGAAAGATTTCACAACTGGCTCGAGAATGCGATCGACTGGAACATTTCGCAGCAGAGATACTGGGGAATACCGTTGCCGGTGTGGATCTGCGAGAGCTGCGACGCGATGGAAGTCGTTGGCAGCGTTGAGGAATTGAAAAAGAGAGCTGCGACAAAGGTTCCGAAGGATAATGAGCTTGATTTGCACAAGCATGTAGTTGACAAGATTGAGTTGGAGTGCAAGAATTGCGGGAAAAGAATGAAGCGCGTACCTGACACTATGAATGTTTGGTTTGACTCGGGAATCGCGCCGTGGGCATCGCTCGGCTATCCTTACCATAACAAGGAAATCTTCGAGCGCCTGTGGCCGGCGGACTTGGTTTGCGAGTCGCAGGACCAGATTCGCGGTTGGTTCTACAGCATGATGTTTTGCGGAGTGGCGACTTTCGGCATTGCGCCCTACAAGTCTGTCGGGCTGATGGGATGGGTGCTGGACGAGAAGGGAGAGAAGATGAGCAAGTCGGTGGGAAACGTGGTGTGGGCCGACGACGGTTTGAAAAAACTCGGAGCGGACATTTTGCGAATGTATTATTGCTGGGAGGTAGCTCCGTGGGAGGTGCAGAACTTCAGCTTCAAAACCGCTGAAGAAATCCGACGTTCGCTGAACATTTTATGGAATTCATACGCGTTCTTCACGACTTACGCCGATGAAAAATTCACGCCGCGGCTAGTTGGGTTGCAACCAGAAGACCGCTGGCTGATATCCAGAATCAACACTGTCGCTGAAGAAGTTACAAAACACTTGAATAATTTTGAATTTCACCAAGCCGGCCGCAAGTTGGTCGGATTTGTTGTAAATGACGTGAGCAGATTTTACATCAAACTTATCCGCGACAGGGTCTGGGTCAGCGAAAAGGGATCGAGCAAAGATGCCGCGCTGTCGACTCTTCATTACGCGCTTGCTACGGTGGCAAAACTTCTTGCACCCATAACGCCGTTCGTCGCAGAAGAAATTTACCAGAACTTAGTTGTCAGCATCGACAGGAAAGCCCCAGAGTCAGTTCATTTTGCAGACTGGCCGACTGCAAGCAAGAGATGGATAGACAGCGACCTCGAGGAAAAGGTTGTAGTTGCGCAGAAAATAATTGATGCGAGCTTTGCCGCACGCCAACAGGCACAGCTGAAGTTAAGATGGCCAATAAGACAAGTTATGGTAATTTCAGATGAAAAGAAAGTTGTGATCGCGGTTAAAGAACTGAACGGACTGCTGAAGTTCATATGCAATGCGAAGGAGGTAAGCGTGACATCGAGAAAGCCAGAAGGAGAATTTTCTGAAGCTAAGTTTGATTTCGGCAGTGTGTTGACAGACAAGAAACTTGACTCGCAGATGATGGAGGAAGCATTGTTGAGGGAGCTGATAAGAGAAGTGCAGTCGTTAAGAAAGCAAAACAAATTTGATGTAAAGGAAATGATTTCGCTCAGTTTGAGTTCTGATGAAAAAACGAATATCGTGCTGAAGAAGTTTGAGAAAGAATTGAAGAAAGAAGTTGGTGCTATGAAGATAATGTTCGGAAAGTTGCAAGGAAAGTATAAGGGAGAAGTGCAGTTTGAAAATAAATTAATAGAAATTGCATTTAGCTAAATTTCAAGAAATTTCATGCAGCAACTAAAATTGTTTGCCTTTGCTGTTGCGCTTGTGATAACAACTCCGGAGCATACATTTTAATAAAGATATCGCGAAAGACAGGCCTATATGTAGGACCATAATTAATTAGACCAGCTTCATTTTCTCTTTTAACTCTGCGAACAATTCTTTCCATCACCATTCCGGGCCTCAGTTCGTCTAGGGAGGCATCGTCAATAAGAACATAATCCCTTTGATAAGCACTTACTAATGAACCTCCGCCACGCCTCAGTTTTATTTTTCCTAATGATTCCAATTTGGCGAGTCTTGTGTATTCCTTTTGAATTAATTCACCTTTGCAGTCATAGACAATACATCTTCGACGCGCTGGAGTGTAAATCCTTTCATGTTCCAAACAAATTGTTGCCTGAATGATATCAGAATTAATCGGCTTTATTTTTGCCATGAGAACTTCTTTTGGAATTAATTTACGATAATAATTATATGTCACTTTTGGAATGTTCGAGATTCTTGTAGGGTTCGCAGACAATAGTGCGCTTGCGTGTTGTTTCATTGGCGGTATCCACCTTTTGGCTTCTTGCAAAGAAGACAGTTTTCTTTCAGGAATCTGAATATCAAGAGATTGTTCATACTCATCTGGAGTTTTTATTTCTCTTTTTCGGTTAATATAATCTTTCACTCCAGGAAGTTTGCCTTTCTTTTTCAAAACCCCATTTCTAAAAGTAAGCCAAGTCGATGTTGCATACGCGCCAGAACCAAAAGAAGTTATCAATGCTCTTTCTCCTGGATTTGCATCTTCGGCTATTCCGCAAAAGGCGATCGGGGAAGCACCAGAGTAACAATTGCCAATATCCTTGACAAATAGGTAAGGTTCAACTCTCTCGAGTTCAAATTCTTTTGACATGTTCATTCTTTCATATAATCCTCTTCTTTCAAGATCTCTCACAACTTCTAGCTGCATTTTTTCCACATCTTTCAATTCAGTAAGAGGCTTTGCTCTCATTTTTTCAACAGCAGCAGGATTTAGAGCCTCACAAACCTTTCGAGGTAAATAAGGAGAGGGTTGATGGAAAGAAACATACTCAAAATCTTCCATCGTTAACTGGGGGTGTCTATCGAATAATCCTGCCATTGCGCCATTAACTGTGTATAGAAAAGCTTCAATAGTTGTTTTGCCAAAATGAGTAGGAACAGGCACTCCATCTCTTCTGAAAAAATCTAAAATGAGATTTGAGTAATGCACACTATCAATCAAACTTGCGACTAAGCTACTATTATCCCCCCATCCATAAAGTGTAGCTGCACCTCCAGCGCCACAAGAGTATTCTAAATCGTCTCCTTCTGGAGCTTGCGAAACATCAGCACCAATAACTGCAGCAAAATCATAGTTGTCAGTCTTTACATTGGATACAACGTCCATTCCAGGACGCCAACCGGGATTGCATGCCCCTTCTTCATCACTGCAACTGACAAATGGGCCGATTCCGTTAAATGCCGCGACATGCAAAGCTGTCGTCCCAACTGCGTAAGGTTTCGATTCAGAACCAACGATGATGCGCCATCTTTTCAATGCTTTATTCTCATAACTCAGATCTGCTTGATACAAAGCATTTTCCAAAGCCTCGTTTGCGATTGTTATTTGATCTTCAAAACGTGTTGGAATAGATTTACTTGCAAGACCCAATCCCTTTGTCAATCTTTGCAAAAATTCTGGAAGATCCTTTTCAGTCTTTCTTGCCATGGCTACAAGTGCACTGCTAACTCTCGTTTTAGGTACATAGGAACCATAGCCGATGATTCCAACTTCGCTTTCATTTTCTTCAATTATTTCCTCAGAAAAAATTCTTCTTTCCTTCATTTTTTACCTGTATTTAAAAGTTGAATAAAAAACGGCTTAAAAATTTCGATAATTGTATAGACATTGAAAAAACAAAAGCATTCATACAATTTACCACTCGCAGTGGTGTTAAAGGATTATAAGCGCGCCCGAACAGAATAAAATTTAGCATGAACATCAACGAAATAATCGAGACTTTGCGCGAGTTCGGCCTGAGTGAGTACGAGGCAAAGACATACTCGACTCTCGTTTTTCTCGGACCTTCCAAAGCGGGGGAAGTCAGTCGCGAGTCGCGCGTGCCGCAGTCGAAGATTTACGACATTCTCGACATGCTGACAAACAGGCAACTGGTTGAGGTTTTGGAAGGACGCCCGAAGGAGTTCAAGGCGGTCGATCCGGAAGTTGCGCTTGAGAATTTGGTGAGAAACGAGGAGAAGAAAGTGAAGGTCCTGCGGGCAAAAGCAAGCGACGTCAAAAAAGTTTTTAAGAAAGTGAATGGAAACAGTTCTGAAACTACCATAGAGGGCATATGGACGATAAAAGGACGCAAGTACACGGAATTTTTTGACAAGGTTGCAGAGATGGTTGACAGGAGCGAGGAATATATTTACGGAATCACGAGAGATTTCTCTAAAAATGCTCGAATGTCGCAGTCGCTGGTCGGGTGCCTCAAGCGCGGAGTGAAAGTGAAGGTCGTTTCCCTGGTGCCGATAAATGAGGAGAACTACTGGGGAGCGAAATGGTATCAGACCCACGGAATTCAGTTGAAGACTTTTGAAACCAAAGTCCATCCGAGGATGGTTGTTGTCGACGGGAAGGAACTGATAATGCGGCTTGACCACGACCCAATGAAAAAGGAAAACTTTCTCTTCACGGCAGTCTGGTCCGCTCACTCGTCACTAGTAAAAGTGATAGACACATATATGAAAAATTTATGGAACACTGCCCAGCCGGTAAACTGGAGTGAGGTAAAACCTGCTACGACAATAAAAACATTCAAACCAAGCTTTCAGGAGTAAAATACCTATTTATGAAAATCCCGAATCCTTTGTCTTCTTTTACAAGCTCCATTATTCTATTGCTTTCAGAAGTTATCTCGAATCCTTTCGCAATCTCGTTCGCAATGTGATTAGGAATTCCCTTCGCCTTCAAGATTTTCGCATCTTCCTTCAAGCTATCCATCAGTTTCTCGCGCGCGGCCATGAATTTTCTCTGCGTCTCGACAACCCAGCTGCTGTCTTCGACGAAAGGCCCTGCCAGCGCGTTCGCTTTGTATTTCTTCAGGAACCTCTCCGAATCGTCAATGTCAAAAACTTTCGGACCGACGCGCTTCTGCACGCTCGGCAGCTTACTCACTTCCATCTCCAGCAGCACGACAGCCATGTCTTTCTCGTTCGAGTATTCCGACCTGCGCAGAACCTTGAACTCGTATTGAGTTTCTTCCAGAATGCTTTGCAGCCGCTCTGAAAATCTTCTCAGTTGCGGCCACAAAATATCGGGAACAACTTTCGGTGGGGCGAATCTGACAATTATCAGCTCCGTTCTTCGCTGCATCTGCTTCAAAATAAGCTCGTTTTCGGTAATCGATGAGTAAATTCTCGGCGAAAACATCTCATATGACGGATTTTTCAAAAACTCCGCGGCAAATTTCTTGAATTTGAAGAAGTTTTCAGACGAAACTGCTGCCCAGGTGTTGCGTGTCTTGTCTGTCGGATCGATGAGGATTAGCGTTTGATCTTTGAACTGACGGCGGAGCTTATCATGCTCACCTTTCTTGTAGTAGTTTTCAATATCGATTACGTCACCTGGCTTCAGCTTGATAATATTCTGCAAAACGTTCAAAAATTTCCTGTACTTTATTATCAGCAGCTCGCAGACGTATCCAGAAAACCCTCCAGTCTTCTGTTCAGCTCCGTAGATTTCGTTCGCGGTAAGAAATTGTTTCAACAAGCGGACTTCGTCGGCAAGTTTAAGTGGCAAATGCTTCTCAAGATACTTGACGTGGAAAGGGGTGCGGTCGACTGCCGACTTTAGCTGCTCTGGCGACTTCACATCGTAACTCGGAACAATGTCAACCTCTATACCTTCAATATTTCCAGAAACATACGGGTGCTGGGCGTACTCGATTCTCCATTGGCCTTTCAGCTTTTCGAAAATTGACTTTCCTACCTTCAGACCAGTCTCTTCGAACTTCTTGCCTGAAAGCTTTTCAGGAAACAGAACGAAAACATCAAACTCCATCTTTCCAGGCAGCCACGTGTCGCGGGTGATGCTACCTGCTATGATGGCCTTTGCCCTGTACCTCTTCGCCTCCTTTCTTGTCGTTGCAAGAACCTTATTCGCCATCGCGTGGATTCTCTTCCTCTCTTCCGCCCCCGGCTTTATGTCATGCAGAACTTCCTTCAGAATAGCAGAATAGTTTTTCGGCATATTTTATTATTAGTTTTCTTCTATATTGCTATTTTATCTGAGGAAAACTTCGACAAACTGAGAGAGCATTTTCTATTGTATAGAAAAAAGGTAACTACTATCAAATAGTAAAGTTTATATAGTATCACTACCCATTAGTGACATATGGCAAACGGTCATACCAACTACAGCCTAAAATTCGGTTTCATCAAAGGAACTGAGTTTGACGAAGTCCAGTTTTTGGAAGCACAGCTTTTCGAGGCCAAGCACTCTCTTTTCGCTGCCACGACCGTCCGTGAGATACGTTTCCTGCAGAGCAAGATTGGCTACTTGAGACAGCAGATGATTGACATGCAGAAGAAGGAGCGGGCAAAGAACAGAAGGGCGAGAGAAAGGGCAAAGGAAAAAGGAAAGAAAGCAAAAGTCCGCGGAAAGAAGCCGAAGTATGTCCGATATGCAAGAGAAGACAAGTACCAGCCGAGGGCGATGCTGGCCTGACCGGCTTGATGTCTTGATTTATGAGGTGATGAAAATGAAAGGCTTGAAACAGCGCCTCTTCGAACTTGTTTCTTATTCGATAATTCTTGCAGTTTTGGTAACGATGGGCTACACGCTGACGATGATTTATTTTTACAACAGCGTCACTGTTCTCGAACCTAACAGATACATTCTTATCAACGAAATTTTCATGATGGTTGTTGGAATTAGTTTTGTCGTTTACAAAATGAAAGAAATTTTTTATTAGAAATTAAATTTACAAATTTCTCGGACGAATAAAACTCCTTGATAATTCAGAATATTTCTCGTCAGAAATATTTGCACCGGTTAATACGCAAACGACATCCAATTCCTTTCTTCCTCCAGCAATGTCTTTCCACCGCAGTTCTTCATGCAGATCGCCGAGAGCTACAGCAGCATAAGGAGCAGCACCTGCGCCTTCCACTTTGCTCAGGGGTCTTGGTATAGAAACGTGCTGGGCGCGTTCGGGTAATTTTCTAAATGGTATTTTCGGATTCCTAACTTCAGTTGTTCGCCATGATTTATCTTTTAGTTTGGGATGCTGAGCAAT
This sequence comes from archaeon, assembly GCA_035288545.1. Taxonomy (GTDB): domain Archaea; phylum Aenigmatarchaeota; class Aenigmatarchaeia; order CG10238-14; family SCSR01; genus DATEAB01. The sequence continues at coordinate 17,330 of DATEAB010000010.1, forward strand.
GTAAGCGATTCCACGTCTTATGCTTTCCTCAGAAATCAGTACAACGTCGTCAACATGCTTTTTAACAGTTCTTATCATTCTTGGTGATGCTTGTTTCACAGCTATTCCATCAGCAACTGATTTCGCCTGCAAATCTGAACTGGGTCTATAGTCACCGGCCTTGAATGAGCGGTACATAGAATCTGCCGCTTCGCTCTGCACGCCAATAACCCTTATTCTTCTTCCATCAACAATTCCATTCGCTGCTCTTCGGTCGTTAAATTCATGCGCTACAGAACCTATTCCACTTGCTAATCCTCCTCCGCCAAGGCCACAAATTATTACATCAGGGATAGGCCAGTCGTAATCTATCACTTCCATATAGTCTGGATGAAGAGGACAATACTGTGAAATTATTTCAACTCCAACGGTGGCTTGTCCAGCAATAACTGTCGGGTTTTCATAAGGATGGACAAAAATTCTGCTTCTTTTGGCCCTTTGAAATTCCTTTGCTCTTTTTAAGGAATCGTCAAAAACACCGTCGATAAGTTCAATTTTTGCACCTAATAGCTGCACTCTTTCTTTTTTCACATCTGGCGTCGATTGCGGCATGTATATGACTGCTTCCAAGCCATACCTATTGGCTGCAAGCGCCACGCCTTGAGCATGATTTCCCGCGGAAGCTGTAACTAATACCGGCTTGTCTTCCTTCTTTATGAAAATACCATCATCAGTCGCTTTGCCTTTGTCAATATAATTTTTCATCAAATTGTAAACTAGCCATTCTGAACCACGAGTTTTGAAAGTATAAAGCGCTTGAACATTCTCAAATTTTCCATATAGGTGAATTACAATATCGTCTCTGACCAAAGTTTCCAACGGCAAAATAGGAGTAATACTGTGCAAGCTCTGTATATGTCGTGCCGCCTTTCTAGCCTCTTCTGGCGAAACCTGCATAGTTGTAAATTCTTTTGTCATGTGCCATCATCTTTTCTCGATTGTTTAAAGGATTAATATCTTTCGAAAATTCGAAAATCAGAAAAATAATAGCCCCAACCGGATTCGAACCGGTGTCCCAAGCTTTCTCCCAAGTGCCCAGAGGCTTGTGTCCTTGGCCACTAGACGATGGGGCTTTTGCTATGCCGCTGCAAACAAACTACTTACAAAACGTATTTAAGTATTCCTTGTTAATGTAGATTTAACAAAAGTTAAAGGTGTGGACAATGAACGGTGAATGTCAAACAGCCACTGAACTGGAAGCTTAATTTCCTCTTACTTTTACTTAGCCACATCTCCATTCCCCGATGCTTTTCTTCTGCCCGAATAAATTATAAATTACAATAGAGAGCAGGTGCCGTAACGATGAGAATCTTACAGATGCATGCGGACTGGATTGAATATGAACCAGTGAGGAAGGAAATCTCCCAGGCAGAGGAAGTTGAAAAGAAGAAGTACAGACTTGAGGAAGTTCTAGTTCTTTTTATTTCAGTCGAAGATCACGACAGCGAAAAGATCGCAGGCGAGGCAATCGGCGAGGTCAAGGAATTTCTGAAAAATGTCAAAGTGAACAGGATCTTGATTTATCCGTTCGCCCACTTGAGCAGAAACCTGGCAAAACCGGCCGACGCTTTGAAAATAATAAAAGAAATGGAAGCTCAGGCGAAGAAGCTGAAGATTGAAGTTCATCGCGCGCCGTTCGGATGGAACAAGGCGCTAGCAATAAAAGTGAAAGCCCATCCTCTTGCCGAGCAGTCGAAAGTTTTCGGTGTCAGTGAAAAAGCAGGAGGTAAAGAAGCAAAGGTTGAAATCAAGGCCGTACGTGAAGTAAAGAATCCCATGTCGCTGATTAAAAGAAGTGATTTTGCTGGGTTGAGCGAGAAGGACCACAGAATAATCGGCGAACAGCTAGATTTGTTTAGCTTTCAGGAAGTAGCGCCCGGAATGGTTTACTTTCACCCCAAAGGCCTGATTCTTCTGAATATTTTGATAGATTTTTGGAGAAAGGAGCATCAGAAAAGAGGCTATCAAGAGATATCTTCTCCTGTACTTCTGAATAATGCAGTGTGGAAAGTGAGCGGCCACATGGATCACTACAGAGAAAATATGTTCTTTTCGGAAATCGAAGGCCAAGGATTCGCATTGAAGCCGATGAATTGTGCAAATGCAATTCTTGTTTTCAAAAGCAAGTCAAGAAGTTACAGGGATTTGCCTCTGAGAATCAACGAGATGGGGCTGGTTCACAGGAATGAATTGAGCGGGGTTCTGTCTGGACTTTTCAGATTACGCGCATTCGTTCAGGATGACGCGCACATCTTTGTCGACGAAAAAAATATAGAAAAGGAAATAATTTCGATAATCGACATGATAAAATACTTCTACGGGGTTTTCGGCTTTGAATATTCGTTAGAACTCTCAGGGATGCCGGAAAAGGCTATGGGCGACGAAAAAATCTGGCGAAAGGCGGAAGCTATTTTGGAAAAAGTTCTGAAAGAAGCAAAACTGGAGTACAAAAGAAACCCTGGTGAGGGGGCTTTCTACGGGCCAAAGATTGATTTCCACATAAAAGATTCGATTGGAAGGAAGTGGCAGTTAGCTACTGTCCAAGTTGACCTCTTCATGCCGGAAAGATTTGAAGCAAAATACATTGGAGATGACGGAAAGAACCATGTTCCAATAATTATTCATAGGGTCATCTACGGAGCCCTGGAAAGATTTGTTGGAATTCTTGTCGAACATTACGAAGGAAAATTCCCAGTCTGGCTTGCACCAGTTCAAGTCAGAGTTCTCTCTATTTCCGACGATAATGTGAAATATGGAAGAAAAGTTTTGCATGCACTACAGGAAAGTGAGATAAGGGTAGAGGGGGATTTCGAGTCGCACAAAATCGAATACAAAATCAGGGAAGCGCAGCTGCAAAAAATTCCGCACATGATAATTGTCGGAAAGAAGGAAGAGGAAATCGGCGCGATAGCAATCCGCGACCGGGATGGAAATGTGAAATATAAAGTCAAACTGGAAGATTTTATTTCTCAAATAAAGAAGGAAGTCGAAGAGAAAAAATAATTTTTATTTTCTGATTTACAGCTAACTTAGCTAACAGGTTTTGAATGGTTCCAAACTACTTTGAACAACGGGCTGAGGACATCGCCGGCCGCATGTTCGCTCTTGCTCCACATTGCCAAATCCTGGGTGGAATGAGTTTTTGTATCAGTAAGGGAGAAAATAAATTGCTTGTCGTCCACGACGAAGAAACGTCCGGAAACCGGAATTTCCTTTGAGTCAACATTGCGAACTTCCGCAACATCGCCGAGTGTCTTGATTGCCTCTGACGCCTTTTCTGTTCCGGAGGTCGCGATTTTAATGTGCACGCCGCGATCTTTCGCTTTCTTCAATGAGTCAAGGTGATTTGTGAAAAGCTCGTTCAGGCCCTCCGGAGTGGTCACGATGCTGATGTGCTTGTCCGCGCCACGGAACATCGAGTCGAGCTGTTGATGTAAGGAATATTTTCCTTTCAGCGCGCCAGTCATGTCTTCCGGATTCACAAGCTTAAGGCCGGACGAGAAAACTTCATTTAACTCTCTCATAACAGGCGAACTCTTCAATTCGTCAATCTTTTCAATGGTTTCAGCGATTTCTTCCTGCATTTTCCTGCTCGCCCTTTCCAAAGCTTCCTCAGGAGCCATTGCGACATAACGAATTGGTTTTGCAGTTTGCACAACTAAGAATCCTTTGTTGGCAAGCGACTGCAGAACATCATAAGCACGGGAACGAGGGACATTCGCAATCTCGGAAAGCTCGCCTGCTGTGGAAGTTCCGCGCGCAAGCAAAGCTACCCAAAGCTTTCTTTCATAAAGATTTAGGCCAATTCCTTTCAAAGCATCCATTACTTTTACTGAAGCTAGCATTGATTCACCCGGACTTTATGTCGACTTATGTTTTAACTAAGGAGTAATTTAATATATAAGCTTTTATATCTTGTCAGTGACATATGAAATTTTTAAAAGACTTTTCGCGCGGAAAAAATGATAAAAAAAATTTCTGTTTACAATAAGTTATTTACTTTCTCTGTATTAGAAACTCAAATAGAAATTCAAAAAAACAAAATTTTGCAATTTTTTCGATGTTTCTTAGAAAATTATCCTTTCCTTCCTCGAGATTTGAAAAGTTCGGACACGCGATCGATCGTGTCAGCATCGTCAGCAGTTCTGTCTTGGCGAATTCTTACCAATCTTGGAAATCGCAATGCGAATCCGGAATCGTAAGTCGGCGATTTCTGGATTTCCTGATAGCCAGCTTCAACCACAACTTTCGGCTTTATTGTCACATCCTTTCCCTTCTCGCTGATTATCAACGGCCTTAGGACTTTCGTCATGTTTTCATATTCCTCCTCTGTTAAGCCAGTGCTCATCATCCCGCACTCCAGGAATTCTCCTGTGCCAGGATCTTTGCATGCAAGCACATAGGAGCTGAGCCATTTGCTTCTCTTCCCTTCGCCCCAAGTCGCACCGATAATCACTAGATCAAGCGTTTCCATAATCGGCTTTATTTTATACCAGCCTCCGACGTGACGGCCGAAAATGTATTTTGAATTCGGCACTTTCAACATAACTCCCTCTTGCTTTGCGTCGAGTGCCGCCTTGTAGAATTTCTCAGCCTTTTTGATGTCGTTTGTGATCAACTGCTCGGCGAGCTTGAACCTTCCGGAAATTGGTTTAACGATTTTTTGCAAAATTTTTCTTCTTTCGTTTAACGGCAGCTCAACTAAAATTTTTCCATCAACGTACAACGCATCGAATAGGTTCATTTGAATAGGAATTTCCTCTGCCATTTCATCTATATCGTACTTGCGATGAATTCGCTGGGACAAAATCTGGAACGGCAGCGGAAGTTTCGTCTTGCTGTTTATTCCTAACACTTCCCCTTCGACAATGCACTCTCTCGCATTCAATCCTCTCCTGCAGAACTCTACCAAATCCGGGAACTGCTTTGTAACGTCCTCGAGCCGCCTCGTGTAAATCCAGAATTCGTCCCCCTTTTTATGAATTTGCGCCCGCATTCCGTCGTATTTTGTTTCAGCAACAAGCTCCTTGAATTCCTTGAAAACTTCGTCCATATTTTCTGCTTTTTCCGCAAGCATTACCTGGATCGGTTTGCCAATCTGAAAGCGCGGCTTCTTCAATCCTTCCACGCCTTTTTCCTTCGCAATCCTTGCTATCTCTCCAAAATCGGAAATAATGTTCCATGCATAATCCACCGCGTCGGTAATCTCGTTTTTCTTTTCCTTGCTAGTTTCTTCGGTCGTCAGAAATGCTTTCACGATCGCATCGCGGATAATTCCTACCGCCGCCCCAACACGCAGATTTTCAATTATCGTCCTGACTATGTAGCGCGTTTCCATGGGATGTGCTGACACTAGAAGTTCGGAAATAATCGCGAGTTTTTTGTCTTGAGAGCCAGAACCAGTTTGAAACGGAAGTTTTTGGATGCTTTCGAAAACGTGATTGACCGTTAGTTTTTTTCGTAAAAGAGTTGCCTGCCTTCTTCCTTTTATGCACTCCTCCGCAGCGAGTCCCAAGTCGCCAGCCTTCTTGAATTTTTCCTCCACATCGTGAATCGAATGCCCTGAGGCTTTCGCAATTGCCTTGATCATCAATTGATTCGCGACGCCAAGCTCATGCTCGGAATAAATGGGAAACACGCGACCCATCACCATCAGCACGACCTTCGGCAGTTTGTCGGCTGGCGTTTTTTTGAAAAGATCAGCAAGAATTTCAGTTTTTTGCAACTTTGAGGAAATTTTCTCCAGCTTTTCGTAAGTTTCGGCCAGAATAATATACTCCATTCGAATCACGCTTCTAAACAACATTTAAGTACGGCAAAGTTTATAATTAACCTTACAACATTTTGAGTGCGTTTAATTTATTTTTTGTGTCGGTGTGCAAATTGAAGTTGGAGACAGTCGATAAAAGCTGGACTTACTCTGTTTGCGAATCCTGCTTGAGAAATGCGCATGAAAAGCATGAAATGATAAGAGAATTTCTTGTTGACGAGAAGGATGAAAATAAGAAAATAGAAGTTTGGGTTTGTCCAGCCTGCGGCTCTACGCGAAGACTTTAATCCTTTAAAAATGTTAATTTTCTTTATTGAATATGGAAGTAGATTGAAATGAACTTTTTCGAATCTGTCATCAACTGGCGTCCAACGACAAAGTTCGACAGGAAACATGTCGATGACAAGATGATCGGTGTTGTGCTTCACATGGCGACGCATGCCCCTTCTGCAGGCAACATACAGGAGTGGGAGTTCGTTGTAGTCAGGGAAGAGGATGTGAAGAAGAGGCTGGCGAGAGCGGCACTTGAGCAGATGCATGTGGCTGAAGCACCTGTTGTAATTGTAGTGCTGGCTGATTTGGACAAGATTACTTTGAAGTACGGCAAGCGGGGGGAGCTTGTTTATGCGCTGCAGGACACGGCGGCTGCGGTCATGCTAATGCTGCTTGCGGCTGACTCGCTCGGGCTTGGAGCCGACTGGATAAAATCTTTTGACGAAGACGCGGTCAAGGTTGCGATAGAGGCGCCTGACACTGTACGGCCAGTTGCAATTATTCCGATCGGCTATCCTCGCGAGAGAGGAGATGAAAGAAGGCTGCTTGACTTCGAGGCGTTCACATGGGCTGACAAGTACGACAGGAAGTATGACTGGTCGTATCGAGTGCAAATCGGCCCGAAGGAAACGTACAAAGAATTTCGTCCGATAGGAAACATCATCGAAGACACGTTGAAGAAGAGAAAGAAGGAAAAGCCTAATACAGAGTCTGAAGAAAAAATGAAGAAGATGACTTTTGCCGATTTCTTGAAGAAAATTTCGCGTTAAATTCGCATTAAAGGTAGGAATTTTTTGCAGAAATTATGATTATTGACTTGAAAATATATTTTATAGAATATATATACAATCATTACTGCTCGCGTCGACGCTGCCCTTTTCGTTACTAGAACTGCTCAATTTCAACATATCTTAAAATATCACGAAAAAGAGAATTATATTATGAGGAAGATGCTGTTTCTATCAATTTTTTTTGTTTTTGTTACTAGCTTTGCCGTTCTGACTTCGACAGGCGTGCTTGCCGTCGGAGAAATTTCACTTTCTTTCGACCCAAGTGAAATAATTGTGGCAAGTGGGGACGTAAAAGACGTCACAGTGACTGTGACGAACAACCAGGACAAGGCGGATATTTTATCTGTTTCAATTTTTCCAACCAGCCTCCAGGGCGTGACGACGAGTTTCGATACTGACCGTGTTTCTGTCAACTCACACTCAAGCGGAAAAGTAAAAATATCGTTTAGTGCTGGTGAGTGCGTTGAAGAATTCAGCCATCTTTTCACTGTGGGGGCACAGTCCTTGGCAAGCAGTTCGACTCAGACTGGGGAAACTTTGGAAGGTGGTTTAGTCCAAACATCTGGGACAGTCAAAGTTACCACTGAAAGAACATTTCAAGTCTGCATTGCTGATGTAAAATTCGACAAGGATTTCGTTCAGCCCGGCCAAGCCACGACAGTTACGGTAAGCATAACAAATCCTGCCGAATCGAACTCCCTTCCCGTCACGCTCGTTACAACAGTCAAAAGCATAACTGGCGAAAATCTTCAAACTTTTACTGACCGCATCGAAACAGTGCAGGGCCGCGGCACAAGCCAGATTTCCCATCAATATACGTTCAACCAGTTCTCCGCCTCGGGCTTCTACACATTCCAAGTTTTGCTCAAGGATGACCTTGGCAAGACAGTCAGCGAAAAATCAATCCGTTATCGTGTTGGTTCTGTTGAAAAAATTTCGCAGACAAAGGACGTAGTTTATGGCTTCCTGTCGCAAAAAATCATAATAAAAGTTAGGAATGACGGGAACGAACCGGTGAATAATGTACTCGTGAAGGAGATTGTTCCTGCTTTTATGAAACTCTTCTTCTTTCCAAAGGATCCGCCAACTGCCGAGTCGACAGTTGGTAGTCAGACTATCTACACATGGCTAATTCCGACAATCCTTCCTGGCGAGGAAAAGCAAATAACTTATGAACTTTCGATTTGGTATACTGTGCTCGTAATAATCGGTATTATACTGCTGGTTTTGATAGCCTTCAGATACGCTTTCACGATAAGAATTGTCAAGAGCTACAAGAAATTCGTGGCTGTGGCGGGGGCGAAGGAGATACAAGTCCAACTTGAAGTCAGAAACAGAACGCGGCATGTCATGAAAGACGTCTTGGTCAGGGACTACCTGCCGGCATCCGCACAGGTGGTTGAGAAGTTTGGCACGCTCAGACCAATAGTCAAGAAAACATTGGGAGGGACCGAGCTATCTTGGAAGTTTGACGCGCTGAAACAGCGTGAAGAGCGTGTGATTACTTACAACATAAAGCCAGTGATGGAGATAGTCGGTGAGATACGCCTGCCGAAAGCGAATGTTCGCTACATGGATCACAACAGAGAATATAGAAAATCCGTTTCTAAGCATCTCATTGTAACAGTTTAGTTTTTATTTCAAATCCCACCTCCCGCACCTAACCTAGTTTTAGCATAAGTTTAAAAACTGCGTTGATTATATTTCTCTAAGTTTTAATTTAGTTTAATAGGTTCCCCCTGGGTAGCTCAACGGTAGAGCAGACGCCTGTAGAAGAGCACGATTCGTGTTTTTCAGCCAGGACCTGCTCGTATAGTAAGCGTAAGGTTGGGAGTTCAAATCTCCCCCCGGGGACTTTTTTGTTTTTTCTTTTTTCACAATATGGAAAAGTTTAAAAAGAAGCTCTGCGTATAAATTATCGTTGGCGGTCAAAACGAAGGGGCAACACCCGTTCCCATTTCGAACACGGAAGTTAAGCCCTTCGGTGATCTGGTTTGTACTGAGCGAAGGCTTGGGAACTCCAGGACGCTGCCAATATACTTATCATTTTCTCAAACCAATTTGCATTTACAGCCAGAGATAATCAAAGATAGATTAATAAACACTGAAAAACACTTTGAAGTTACGTGCCCGGATCGTCTAGTGGTCCAGGATGTAGCCCTGTCACGGCTAAGACACGGGTTCAAATCCCGTTCCGGGCGCATTTTTCTACCTTTTTTGCCTGCAAAAGGCTGAGCATAAACTTTTTAAATATGCAATTATACTATAGTGATACTGCGCTGGTGTCAGATTGGACATTTTGGGGATGAAACTTTCAACTAAAGACGTTTCTATGCACCTCGCAAGAAGTAGTAGAACAGCCGAGACGAGCCATGTTAAAGAAGCTAAAGTAATGCAAGTGAAGCTTGCTAGGTGAGCTAGTGAAGAAAATTGAAATCATTAAGCACGAGTTTGTTCCTAAGCATATTTTACTTAAGGAGGAAGAAAGGGAAGAAGTTTTGAAAAACTATGGTATAACGCTCCGTCAGCTTCCGAGAATACTTGAAACAGATCCTGCAATAAAGGAAATGAACCCCACGCCAGGAGACGTTGTGAAAATAGTAAGAAGGAGTCAGACGTCCGGCGAGAGCATATATTATAGAGTCGTAATCAAGGCCACGACATCGGCGTGAAGTCGAAGCTGAGTATGTTGAGTTGATAAAATGATCGAAAAGACGAGCAACACATTTTTGACTCTGCTTGACACTTTCACAAAGGAGAAGGGTCTTGTCCGTTTCCAAACCGACTCGTACAACGATTTCGTGATGAGAAGAATTCCAAAAGTACTTGCCGAAATTGGGGTCATCAAGCCAGAAGTTCCCGAACTCGGCGAATTCAAAATAAAACTCGGCGAATTCAAAATCGGCGAGCCTTCTGTGAAAGAAGCTGACGGTTCGGTGCGCGGAATCCTGCCGCTCGAGGCGAGAATAAGAAATCTGACGTATGCTGCTCCAATGTTCATTGAAATGACGCCAGTCCTGAACAATATAGAAAGCGACACGATTGTCGTTAATTTTGGAGACTTGCCGGTGATGACGAAATCGAAGATCTGCCCGCTGTCGACAATGAGCAGAGAAGAGCTGATCCAGGCTGGAGAAGATCCTGACGATCCAGCCGGCTATTTCATTGTCAACGGCACAGAAAGAATTTTAGTTTTGGTAGAGGAAATCGCGCCCAATCGCGTGATAACTGCCAAGGTCGAGTCTGGAAATATTACAGAAGTCGCGAGAATACATTCGGAAAAGGACGGCTACATTCAGCGCCATCTGCTCGAAAGAAAACTTGACGGCATCATAACCATCAGTTTTGCAAACGTGAGCAAGCTTCCAGTCGCGATTTTGATAAAGGCCTTGGGCTTGGAAAACGACAGGGACATTGCGATTGCGATTTCTGACAACCCAGAAATCCAAGAGGAATTTTACGTCAATCTTTACGAAATCGAAGCGTCAACAAAAAATGAAGGCCTGGACGAAATCGGCAAGCACATCAAAATACCGCAGAAGGAATACAGGATGGACAGGGCTGTGAAGCTTGTCGACAGATACCTGCTGCCGCATCTGGGACAGACTCCTGAAAATCGTTTGGAAAAGGCATTTTTCATCTGCAAAGCAATCGGCAAAGTGCTGAAGCTGCACCTGAACAAAATTGAGGAAGATGACCTCGACCACTATTCGAACAAGAGATTGAAGCTGAGCGGGGATCTGCTCGAAATTTTGCTGAGAAGTATACTGCTCGGAAAATGGGGACTGATAACACGCATCACTTACAATTATCAGAAGCTCACAAAGAGAGGGCGACTGCCGCCACTGCAGGCAATCGTTGAATCGAACGTACTCACAAACCAGCTCGTTTCGGCTTTGGCAATCGGAAGTTGGGTTGGCGGAAGAACCGGAGTCAGCCAGCGACTGGAGAGGGGAAGCTACATCAAGACAGTCTCGCACATGAGAAATGTTTTGTCGCCTCTTACGTCAACGCAGGAGCATTTCGCCGCACGCGAACTGCACCCGACTCATTTCGGAAAGCTTTGCACGAGCGAAACTCCGGAAGGAGCGACAATCGGACTGAGAAAATATTTAGCAATCATGGCAGAAATAACGAAAGGTCTGGGAGAGAAGGATTCGAAGACAGTTTTGGCATCATTCCAGAAAATGCTCGATACGCAGGCAGTGAAAGGAGCGAAGGGATAGCGCAAGGGAAGGATGAGGAAGGAAAAGTAGGTTGAAAAAAAAATGTTGGACGTATTTTTGGACGGACGTTTCATCGGAAAAGTGAACGAGGGGGAGAAATTTGTAAAGGAAATCCGCGACAAGAGAAGGAACGGCCTTCTATCGAACCAGATCAACGTGGCTTTCCACAAGCATCTCGACGAAGTTAGAATTCTTTCCGACTCAGGCCGAACAAGAAGGCCGCTGATAATTGCTGAAAGCGGCAAGCCTAAACTGACAGTTGAGCATGTAGAAAAACTGAAGAAGGGGGAAATCGTTTGGGATGATTTGCTGAAGAACGGAATAATCGAATATCTAGACGCGGAGGAGGAGGAAAACGCCTACATAGCCCTGCGTGAAAACAATTTGACTGCAGAGCACACACATATCGAGCTCGACCCTTCCGTAATCCTCGGCCTTTCGGCTTCGTTCATTCCTTACGCAGAGTTCAACAGAGGCGACAGAGTAAACTTCGGGGCGAAAATGGTTGGACAGAGCATCGGCCTTTTTGCAACAAACTTCATGAATCGCGTTGACACAAAGTCAAACGTCCTGCTCTATCCGCAACGACCTCTTGTTCAAACACACGGTCACAAAGTAATCAACTATGACAGACATCCTAACGGAATCAATGTTGTTCTGGCGATTGGTTGCTATGGCGGTTACAATATCGAAGATGCTATTGTCATTAACGCGAGTAGCATTCAGCGCGGTCTGTTTTGGTCAGCTATGTATCGCGCGTACGAGTCTGAGCAGAAGAGGTACATGGGTGGGCAGGAGGATATAATCGGGATACCGGAACCAGGCGTTCGTGGTTACGCTGGGGAGGACGCTTACAAGCACCTACCTGAAGATGGAATCATTAACCCGGAAACTCCAGTCGAGTCCGACACTGTTCTAGTCGGCCGCGTGTCGCCGCTTCGGTTCCTGGGAACAATGGATCAGTTCATCACAGGAATAGAAAACATTCGCGAAACTTCCGTCCGTTTGCGACATGGTGACAGAGGAGTCGTTGACAGAGTTTTCTTGAGCGAGACGATTGATGGTACGAAGTTGATTAAAGTTTTGATACGTGACATGAAGATACCAGAAATTGGGGATAAGTTTGCGAGCCGTCATGGACAGAAAGGGATAATCGGTCTTATAGTGCCGGAAGAAGAAATGCCTTTCACTGAAGACGGAATTGTCCCTGATATAATTTTCAATCCGCACGGAATCCCATCGCGAATGACAATCGGACAGCTTCTCGAGGTTATCGCCGGAAAAGTCGCCGCCCTTTCAGGGAAGCACATCTACTCTCCGGCGTTCAATCCGGTTCCAGAAGAGTATTTGCGAAATGAGCTTGAGAAGCATGGATTCAAGAACGATGGGAAGGAAGTGATGTACGATGGAAAAACCGGACGCAAGTTCGATGCGGAAATTTTCATCGGCAGTTGTTTCTATCAGAAACTCGATCATCTTGTTTCAAACAAAATACATGCCCGTTCGCGCGGCCCAGTCACCCTCCTGACAAAGCAGCCGACAGAGGGAAGAAGCAAGGAAGGCGGTTTGCGACTCGGCGAAATGGAGAAAGATGTTCTGATATCCCATGGCGCGGCGCTTGTTTTGAAAGAGCGTTTCGATTCGGACAAAACTGTCGTGCCTATTTGCACTGAATGCGGGCTTGTGGCTGTGCATGACAGAATCAAGAACAAATATTACTGCCATGTCGACGGTGACAGCAAGATTGTCAACATCGAGATGAGCTACGCGTTCAAACTTATGCTTGACGAGCTGAAAAGCATGCTGATTTACCCGAGGATAATTTTGAAAGAGGAATGAAAAAGGAATGAGTTGACGAAGAAAAGGAAAAAAGTGTGATAAAATGCTAGTCGACAAAATAGAATTCGGAATAATCGATTCGGAACTAATAAAGAGGATGTCAGTAGCGAAAATTACGAAGACGGAACTGTACGACCAGGAAGGATACCCGATTGAAGGGGGACTTATGGATCCGAGACTCGGAGTTGTAGATCCAGGAGTGAGGTGCAGGACGTGCGGAGGAAATGTGGGCGAGGATCAGGGACATTTCGGATATCTAGAACTAACGCGGCCTATTGTTCATGTTCATTACGCAAAATTTCTGTTCAGCCTGCTGAAAATTTTCTGCAAGAAATGCAGCCGTGTGCTCATTGATCCGAAAGATCTGGAAAAAATCCAAGGCAAGCGCCTGAACTCGAAAGAATTGATTAAACTCACGAAGAAAAAATGTCCGTACTGTAATTCAACACAAGGCAAGCTGAAATTCATCAAGCCATATTCGTTCACTGAGGATAATCAGATTCTCAACTCGCTTATGCTCAGGGAGAGATTTGAAAAAATACCTACGGAAGATTTGGAGGCAGTGGGACTTAGAAAAATGAGGCCTGAATGGCTGCTACTGACGCTTTTGCCAATTCCGCCAGTTACAGTCCGACCATCAATCACGCTCGAGACCGGAGAGCGGTCTGAAGATGACCTGACTCACAAACTTGTCGATATCGTAAGGATAAATGAAAGACTGAAGGAGAATATTGACCTGGGCGCGCCGGATTTCATAATAGAAGATTTGTGGGAGCTTTTGCAGTACCACATAAGCACCTATTTTGACAATGAAATTTCCGGAGTCCCGCCAGCGCGACACAGAAGCGGACGCATGCTGAAAACACTTTCACAGAGACTAAAAACGAAAGAAGGAAGGTTCAGGGGAAACCTTGCTGGAAAGCGTGTCAACTTTTCGGCGCGAACAGTCATTTCGCCGGACCCGATGATAAATGTTGATGAGGTCGGCGTGCCAGAAATTATTGCTAAGGAGCTGACCGTCCCTGTTCGCGTGAACGACAAGAATATGGAGTTTATCAAGAAGCTCATCCTGAATGGTTCCGATGTTTGGCCTGGAGCCAATTACGTAATACGACCGGATGGAAGAAGGAAGAAAGTTACGACGATGAACAAGGAAGAACTTGTCAAGGAAATTTCGCCCGGTCATATAGTAGAAAGGCATCTTATCGACGGGGACATTGCACTTTTCAACAGACAGCCATCGCTTCACAGAATGAGCATAATGGCGCATCGCGTAAGGATAATGCCGTTCAGAACATTCAGGTTGCACATTGCCGTCACGACTCCGTACAACGCAGATTTCGACGGTGACGAGATGAACTTGCACATACCGCAAACTGAGGAGGCGCAGATGGAGGCGCTCGCATTGATGTCGGTCGCGAAGCACATAAGGAGCCCGCGTTTCTCCGGACCTATTATCGGCGTGATACGTGACCCGATTTCGGCATTATACCTTCTTACGCATGGTGAAAAAAGATTTACGCGGGAAGAATTCATACAGTTGATTCGTTCTGTCAACCAGGAAATGGAAATTTCTGACAAGCAAACGATGACAGGAAAAGAAATTTTCAGTCTCTTTTTACCAGAGAACTTCAACATCGAGCACAAGTCAAATGCCGGAGATTATGTCGTTATAAAGAATGGAAAATTGACAGAAGGAACAATCGACAATGCCGCGGTCGGGGCAGGGGAAGGGCGAATTATTGACAAGCTGGAGAAGGAATACGGCGCGGAGACTGCGAAGAAGTTTATCTATGACGTGACGAGACTCGCGATAGAATATCTGATGACAACTGGATTTTCGATCAGCATTTCCGATCAGGACCTCCCCCAGAGCGCGAGAAACGAAATCAAACAGATTATTGAAAACGTAAGAAAGGAGGTCGACGATCTCATCAGACAGTTCGAGCGCGGAGAGTTGCGCGTGTTGGCGGGACGAAGTCCTAAAGAAAGCTTGGAAACCCTTATCAAAAGGACTCTCAACAAAAGCCTGGACGAAGTCGAGCGCGTTTTGGAGAAGCACATAAAAGAAAATTCAACTCTTGTAATGGCGAAGAGCGGCGCACGCGGCAGCCTGGTCAACATGGTTCAGACTGCTGCAGTCATCGGACAGGAAACAATTTTGGGCGAAAGAGTCGAGCGGGGCTATTACGAAAGGACGTTCCCGCACTTCAAACGAGGCGACATCAGCCTCGAAGCGAAGGGTTTCGTCAGCCGCGGCTTCAAAGATGGTCTCACGCCGTTCGAATTTTTCTTTGACTCAATCAACTCGCGTGAAAGCCTGATGGACAAGTCGCTGAAGACACGTCACTCAGGTTACATGGAGCGTCGACTTGTCGGAGCGCTGCAAGATCTGAAGGTAGAGTATGATGGAACTGTTCGTGACTCTGCAAATCGTATCGTACAATTTTTGCCAGGAGAGGATGGTCTTGATCCATCGAAAGTTGAAAGGGAGGGTTTGAATGTCAGAAGAATCGCAGAAAGAATCGACTCAGAGTAATGGAAGTGTGCTTCCAGCAAAATTTTTGGAAGAAATTGAGGAAATAAGCAGGCAGAAAAAGTTCAACCTGAAGCAGAAGCAGAGATTCATAGATGAAGTGAAGAAGTCTTATTTGAAGAGTCGCCTTCAGCCAGGAGAAACTGTGGGAATTATCGCTGCGCAGAGCATTAGCGAGCCTGCAACTCAGATGACGATGCGTACTTATCACTTTGCTGGTTCTGCAGGAATCAAAGTAACTTATGGGCTTCCGAGACTCATTGAAATTTTTGATGCAAAGCGCGAGCCTGAGACGCCAGTGATGACTGTTTATCTCCACAAATCAGACAACAGTAGAGAGACTGCAAGAGCCATAGCAGAAGAAATTGTCGAGAAAAGCATTGAGGACATCACTCGCCGCGTGTCAATCAATCTGAACGAGGGAGCGATAGAAATCGAGCCGATAGATATGAAACGTGTGCCGACAATTATCAAGGCCGTCAAGGAGACCATGAAGGATCTTAATGTAAAAGAAAAGGCAAAGAAGATTTCGATTTATCCAAAAACGGAAATGAACATCAAGGACCTGCAAAAAATGAAGGAAAAACTTCTTGGAATCCACGTGAGCGGGATAAAGAAAATATCAAACGCGGTCGTGCGACGCGAAGGAGAGGAGTGGCTTATCAACACAATCGGCTCGAACCTCGAGGAGGTGCTGCAGCTGAAGGAAGTGGACGAGGAGCGCACCATAACGAACGACATTCACGAAGTTGCTCATGTTTTGGGAATTGAGGCGTCCAGAAACGTGGCAATTTCCGAGGCGCTGAAAACTTTGCAGGAACAAGGACTTGACGTCGATGTCAGGCACATAATGCTTGTCGGAGATATAATGTCGATGACTGGTGAAATCAAGTCAATCGGCCGTTACGGTGTGGCAGGAGCGCAGACGTCCGTTTTGGCCAGGGCGGCATTCGAGGAAACAATCAAGCATCTCGTCCGCGCGTCCATAAGAAATGAGGTCGACAATTTCCAAGGCATTTTCGAAAACGTGATGGTCGGCCAGGTAATTCCAAGCGGAACTGGAATGTTCGATCTGGTTGCTCAGTTCGCGGAAGAGGAAAAGGAATCTAGGAACAGGGAAGATGGAACAGAGAAGTAATTAATATATTCAAAAATCATGTGTTTTTTCTATAACAGCAGATTTAAATTATTATAGAATTAACGATTATGAGGTTATGAGGCCATACGATGACGATTGAAGCAACAATACAAGATGCGATGAAAGCGAAGAAAGCAGTATTAGGATTCAGGCAGGCCATCAAGCTTATAAAGGTTGACGAGCCAAAGGCCATTGTAATCGCGAAAAATATTCCGGAAAGAATGAGAAAGGAAATCGAGCACAACGCGAAAATTTCCAGAGTCACGCTGGAAATTTTCAGCGGCAGCAGCAAAGATCTGGGAGTAATTTGCGGTAAACCCTACCCGGTTTCAACGATAGTAATAAAGAAATGAGGAAAAATGAGCAGGAGTTGTTATTGTGCAGAGATTTGATACCGAGACTTTGAGGCTGATGACGCTTTTTGAAAATGTCACAGGCGCTCCAGTAAAGGATTGCGTGGTTGAAGAAAATACGATTTATTACGTTGTAGACGAAGGCAAAGTCGGCATGGCGATAGGTAAAAACGGCGCGAGCGTCCACCATGCTGAAAAGATTGCAGGGAAGACCATCAAGCTTTTCGAGTTTTCGAAAGAGCTGGTGAGGTTCGTGAGGAACCTTATACCTCAGGCGAGGGAAGTCAAAATCAAGAACGATGAAAACGGAACTGTCGTCGAAATAAAGATAGAGAAGAAGAACAGAGCTGTAGTTATCGGACGGGATGGGAAGAATCTAAAACTTTTTAAAGAGCTTTTGCAAAGAAATCATAACGTCATTGATTTGGTCATCAAATAACGAATAGAACGAATAGGGAATAAGGAACAAAAATAAAGATAAAGAGCAAGGAGCAAAATCATGCCAGGAGAATTTTCAGGACGAAAGTTGAAGATGAAACGAGCCGAGCACAGATGGAAGGATATTCATTACAAGAGAAGAATGCTGAGGCTGTGGAAGAAGGATCCGCTTGAAGGGGCACCTCAGGGAAGGGGTCTCGTTATAGACAAGCGTGCGGTTGAGCAGAGAAAGCCTGCCTCGGGCCTGATCAAAGCGGTGCGTGTCCAGTTAATCAAGAATAACATTCAAGTCACTGCGCATGTCCCTGGCGAAGGAGCGATCGACCACATTAACGAGCACGATGAAGTGATGATAGAAAGCATTGGCGGCGCGCAGGGCGGACCTAAGGGGAGCATGTGGGGGATAAAGTATCATGTCACTGCAGTCAACGGCGTGGCGCTCAGCGAAATTTTATCTGGAAAGAAGCAGAAACCGACGAGATAAAAAATAAACACAGTGGGAAAATGGGCGAGATAAAAATTTTTGGCAAGTGGGATACAGACGGGATAAGTGTAAATGATGTCGGACTAAGAAAATATATCAACCTATCGCCGATATATTTGCCGCGCAGCGGAGGACGCCATGCAAAAAAGCAATTCCACAAGAGCAAGATGAATATTGTAGAAAGACTGCTGAACAAGCTGCAGGTGCCGGGGCACAGGAGCAAGAAGCACATAATCACCTCTGGCCGGGCGACTGGAAAGACGCAGCTTCACTACAAAATTGTCAAGACTGTTTTCGAAAGGATTGAAAAGGAAACCAAGAAAAATCCAATCGATGTTTTTGTCAAGGCAGTTGAGCATGCTGCATTGAGGGAAGAGGTCACGCAATATCAGGTCGGCGGTATCATGGTCAGACGTGCCGTAATAACAAGCCCGCAGCGTCGCGTTGATATAGCTCTCAGCAACGTAGTCCAGGCTTCATACAGGAAATCATTCGCGAAAAAGGAAACTATGATTGACACACTGACGTCGGAAATTCTCGGCGCGTATGCAAACGATCCCAACAAGTCCGAGGCAATAAAGGAAAAGGACAGAATAGAGCGGGAAGCAGAAGGTGCGCGCTGAATCTCAAAGCTTTTTCATCTGCGCCAATCGGCTAGCGAGAACAGAACTATTCCTGAAAAGTTTGTCGCCAAATCGCTCAACGAAAAAATTCCTGAAACAAAGAAAAAGTCAAGAAACTCCTTGGCAAGTGCGGCAAAAAGAACGAAAAGGAATGCAGAAAACAAAGAATTTAATTTTGAAATTTTGACGCTCTGCATGAAGAAATACCAAAAACTGAAAAGCACGTAACCGAAAGAAAAATGCGCAGCTTTATCAATGTAATAACTGTCGTTAAGGAATTTCGCTGCTAGAGGATAGAGAAGTTGAAAGAAAAAGTAGAAAATTGTAAACACTAAAGCGAGCAGAAAAATTTTCTTTTTCAATCTTTCGCTCAACGTTGAGAAAAACTGTTTCAAAAAAGTCATTAAAAATAATAAGAAAATAGAGTATAAAAACTTAAAAGAGTTAAGAAACAAAATCTAATTTACTTTATGTGTGTTTACGGTGCCTAATTTCTTAGGTGTCGGCAGCTAGCGTAAACAATGTAGATGATGCGTATGGCCAAAAAGGACATGACTGAAAGAATCGTTGAAACAATGAAGGATCCAATCAGAATTAGGAACGTCGCTACCTCTTCGCACGTACATCACGGCAAGACGACTCTTACTGACAATCTCATGGCAGGAGCCGGTATGATTGCAGAAGAAATGTCTGGTAAAGTGATGTACACGTGGTTCGATCCTGAGGAAAGAAAAAGAGAACTTACTGTTTACGGAGCGAACGTCTCCATGGCTCATGAATTTGAAGGAAAAGATTTCTTGATCAACCTCGTCGACACGCCAGGGCACGTTGATTTCGGTGGTGACGTAACTCGCGCAATGCGAGCAGTTGACGGCACGATAGTTCTTGTTGATCCAGTTGAAGGTATCATGCCTCAAACAGAAACGGTTTTTCGTCAAGCATTGAGGGAGCGCGTCAAGCCAGTTCTTTTCATTAATAAATCTGATCGACTAATCAGAGAACTGAAGATGACGCCAGAGCAAATGATAAAGAGATTCGAGGACGTCGTCCGCGATGTAAACATTTTGATTCAAAAATATGCAGAAGACGAATACAAGACAAAATGGCAAGTGAATGTGAATGATGGAACAGTTGCCATAGGTTCTGCATACAGACGTTGGGCAATTTCAATTCCTTACATGAAAAAAACTAAAATCACTTTCAAAGATATTATAGAATTGACTAACAGCGGTCAGGAAGATGAACTTGCAAGACGCGCACCAATGCATCAGGTAGTTCTAGATATGATAATAAAACATCTTCCTTCTCCAATCGAAGCTCAGAAGTATCGCCTAGAAAAAATTTGGAAAGGAGATCAGGAATCGCCAATAGGAAAAGATATGCTAGCCTGCAGCTCAAACGGAAAACTTGCCATGATAATCACTAAAATGGTTCCCGACCTACACGTCGGTTTCGTAGCAACAGGCCGCCTCTTTTCGGGAAAAATTTCCAAAGGAAAAGACGTTCGGCTGATAGGTCTGCATAAGACTGAGAAAATACAACAGGTAGCAGTATACAAAGGAATAAATAGAATTCCCGTTGAAGAAGTTGTGGCGGGAAACATTGCTGCAATTGTCGGAATTTCTGATGCATACAGCGGGGAAACTGTGTGCGATATCGATTATCTTATCGAGCCGTTTGAAGAAATCAAGCACATTTTTGAGCCGGTCGTAACGAAGTCAATCGAACCTAAAAACCCGATGGAACTGCCGAAACTTGTCGACACTCTTAAAAAAATCGGACGTGAAGACACGACACTTCAGATAAAAATCAATCAGGAAACTGGAGAATATCTCGTATCAGGACTAGGCGAGCTTCATCTCGAAATCAAAGTCGAGCACAAGCTTCGTGATCTTGGCATTGCCGTCGAAATGAGCAAGCCGATTGTTGTTTACCGCGAGACGATTTTCGAGCAATCGCCAGAAATCGAAGGCAAGTCGCCAAACAAGCACAACAAATTCATGTTCATAGTGGAGCCAATCGAGGACGGCGTCTATAAGGCGATGCTAGAAGGTGATGTGCCCACTTCAGTCGACATAAAAGGAAAAAGTTTGGATCTTTTCAAAAAACTTGATAAACTTGGAATGGATTACGACGAGGCGAAAACAATTGTCAGCATTTACAACAAAAACATTTTCATGGATCAGACAAAGGGAGTGCAGTTCATGAATGAAGTGATAGAAATGGTGAAGGATGCGTTCAAGGAAGTCTGCGAGGACGGTCCGCTCACGCGCGAGCCGTGCACGCGAGTGAAGATTAAACTTATGGACGCGGATTTACATGAAGATCCAGTTCACCGGGGACCAGGACAGGTAATGCCAGCCGTGAGGTGGTCGATAAGGCAGGCGATGCTTAAGGCAAACGCAACTATGCTTGAGCCGAAACAGCTCATTCGAGTTGACGTGCCTGCTGAACTCATCGGGGAAGTGATTCGCGAAGTGGAAAACAGACGTGGACAGATACTCGACATGCATGAAGAGCGCGGCGTGTCAATCATCCAGGCAAAAATGCCGGTCGCCGATATATTCGGCTTTGACGCCTCGCTAAAGTCAGCAACAAGCGGACGCGGCTTCTACAGCCTGATTGAGACAGTATTTGAGAAGCTGCCGCAAGATCTGCGTGAAGACGTCATCCGCGGCGTAAGAAAAAGAAAAGGTCTGCCAGAAGATATTCCAAAACCGGAAGTTTAGAAATTTAAAACCTTAGAACTAATAAACAATCATGTCAGATAAGGACATTGTAGAAATTCCAAAAGGAAATATTGGAAAAGATTTGGTCAGAATTCTTGGTGAAGTTGCAAAATATTCGTTAGAACGGCAGGGTTATCGTGTTAGAAGTTTCGATTATGAAAAATCTATTGCAACACCTGACAATTCAAATAATGGCAGGATTTTAGTCGGAAAAGGTTTCGCCACATATGGCAAAGGTACTGAAGGAGGAAAACTCATTGAAAGAACAATAGCAATTTTTGCTGCTTCTGATTTGAATTCTAACTATTTGGAAGAGAGGGATAGAATTGGATTGGATTTACCTAGCAAGCCGCCTTCGCTACAGTTGATAATTGAAATAGAGAGCGAAAATTCTTTGAATCGTTTGGTCTTCCCATTCAATCCAAACGAAAAACTATATAGCAAATATGGAAGAAGAGCAAAAACATTGGTAGATCGAGTAACACATTTATTGGCAAAGAAGTAAAATCAGTAGGAAACGATAAGATTTATAAACCTTTGCTTACAATTAGATTTAGTTTGAAAAAATTGGTGTCGGAAAATGCCATCAAAACCACACATCAACATAATGACAGCAGGCCATGTTGACGCAGGAAAGTCGACATTGATAGGCCGACTTCTCTACGACACTGGCGCTATTCGCGAAGAGGAAATGAGAAAGCTGAAGGAGCTGGCCACAGAACTTAAGAAGGAGACCTTCGAATTCGCTTTCGTCATGGACACTGTCAAGGAAGAGCGTGAACGAGGACTGACAATCGACGTCATGCATCGCCCGTTCGAAACCCAGAGATGGTTCTTTACTATTATAGACGCTCCAGGCCACCGTGACTTCGTCAAGAACATGATCACCGGTGCGAGCCAGGCAGACGCTGCAATTCTTGTCGTGTCCACAAAGCAGGGTGAGGGAATCCAGGAGCAAACAAAAGAGCACGCGTGGTTGCTTAAAGTCCTCGGCGTTACGCAGATTCTAGTGGCGCTGAACAAGATGGACGCTGCCAATTATGACGAGAAGCGATATAACGAGTTGAAGGAAGAGGTTACAAAACTTTTGAAGTCAATCGGCTACAAAGTGGATGAAATTCCTTTCGTTCCTGTTTCTGCTTTTAACGGCGACAATGTTGCAAAGAAAAGCGACAAGCTGTCATGGTACAAGGGCGGAACTCTGGTCGAAACACTCGATCAGTACATCAAGGAACCAGAGAAACCAGTAGAGAAGCCGCTCAGACTGCCAATCCAGGACGTCTACAGCATCACGGGAGTAGGAACTGTTCCGGTAGGGCGAGTCGAAACTGGAGTCATGAAGCTAAATGATACGATTATTTTCGAGCCGGCCGGAGTAAAAGGTGAGGTGAAGGACATAGAAGTCCACCACCAGAAGATCGGAGAGGCAAAGCCTGGAGACAACGTCGGATTCAACGTTCGCGGTGTGAGCAAGGAGCAAATCAAGCGAGGAGACGTCGCTGGTCATCCTAACAATCCTCCGTCAGTAGTGAAGGAATTCACAGCGCAGATAATTGTTTTGAACCATCCGACTGTTATGACGAAAGGATACACTCCAGTGTTCCACTGCCACACAGCATCGGTCGCATGCACGATAGTTGAGATAATTGCAAAGATCGATCCAAGAACAGGCGCGGTCGTTCAAGAACACCCGGACTTCATAAAGACTGGTGACGCCGCGAAAATCAAGGTTACTCCTACAAAGCCATTCGTCATAGAGAAGAATTCTGATTTCCCAGAACTGGCGAGATTCGCGATTCGTGACATGGGTCAGACGGTAGCGGCCGGAGTCTGTATTGACGTAGTTAAGGCCAAGTAAAAAATTAGGCAAATTAAAAATTAAACTAATCCTTCCTTTTTTGCCTTCGCGATATCTTCATAAATTTTGAAATCCGATCCGCCTGCAAAGCGAGCAGCCTGCATTTCGCTTAAATTCACATCATTGAATTTTTCCCACAAAGAATCTCGAAATTTAGTGACGTTTTCCTCTGTCCCCATAGCTAAAATCTCCACTCTTTTTCTTTCCAAATTATTTCCTGCATATCCTCTAATGTCATACTGAACAGCAAGCTGCTTGTAATCCACATTGTTAACAAGACCAGGAACGTCAATTTTAACTCTGATTTTCTCGAACATATGAAAAGTTTTATAACCGTAAGCTTTAAATGTTCCGATTTCACAACAAAGAAGAGTAAGTGGTAAAATGCAAGTGGCAAGAATTAAACTTTCAGGAAAAGATCCGAAAGATCTGGACGCAATCACGACTGAAATTAAGGACATAGCAAAAAGGTTTGGAGTTACTTATCGCGGGCCTATGCCGTTACCGACGAAAAAGCTGAAACTGACCGTTCTGAAGACGCCATGCGGCGACGGAACTGGCCATGGCAACGCGACATTCGACAAGTGGGAGATGCGCATCCACAAAAGAATGGTTGACGTCCAGGCAGACGACCGCGCGCTGAGGCAGATAATGAGAATAAACATCCCCCAGGGCATTCACATCGAAATAAAACTAAAGGATTAAATTTTATACTGACATTCTATTATTGACTGTTATGCCAGCGACAAAAAACGTTGAAACACTTCTACAAAAGTATGAGCAAAGAAAAGACGAGATTAAGAAAAGACTAGAAGAATTCAGAAATGTTTTTAATCAAGACGACAAAAGAATTTTCACTGAACTGGCATTCTGCCTGTGCACGCCACAAAGCAAGGCGACATCGGCATGGAATGCAATAACTGCGTTAACAAAAAACAATTTTCTTTTTTCTGGCACAGAACAGCAGATACAGCCATTTCTCAACACGGTCCGCTTCAATGAAAGCAAAAGCAAGCACATAGCCGCATCAAGAAACATGTTCACATCAGATGGAGAAATAAAAATCAAGCAAAAACTTCTGGAATTCGGAGGAAACCAGCTGGCAATGAGGGAATGGTTTGCCGAAAACGTCATGGGATTGGGAATGAAGGAGGCCTCGCACTTTTTGAGAAATGTCGGGTTTGGGAGCGAGCTCGCAATCCTCGACAGGCACATATTGAAAAATCTTTATGAATATGGCGCGATTGAAGAGCTGCCAAAGACGCTGACTGAGAAAAAATATGTAGAGATAGAAAAGAAGATGAAAGAGTTCGCTGAAAAAATTGGAATTCCATTCGAGGAACTTGACTTGCTGCTTTGGGCAGAAGAAACAGGATTTATTTTCAAGTAGCAGTAACAATTATTAGTGATACTTTGAAAGAAGAACTTCTCGTCATTGACGCTGACTATGCAATGCTTGGAACAAAGCCAGTTGCCAGACTCTACTGTAAAAACACTCGAGGGGAGAGCGTCCTGGTTCAAGATGTGACGTTCGTTCCTTATTTTTATGTGCTGCCAAAGGAGGGGAAGTCGTCCGAGCTGAAGAAAAAAATAGAGAAGCTTGACACGAAAAAACTGGAAACAAAGATTTTGAAAGTTGAAGTCGTTGAGAAGAATTGGATGAATAAATTAAGAAAAGTCCTGAAAGTTTTTTTGGACAACCCTAGGCGGGTTCAGGATATCCGACATGCAGTGAAACACATGAAGGAATACGAAGATTCGTTCGAATACGACATCACATTCTATCGGCGATACCTAATCGACAAGCAGATAGTACCTCTCGGGTGGATCGAAGTTTCCGGAAACGAGGACGGCGTGACGAACGGGATGAAGGTTGACAGAACTATTGACGCCAGCTCTGTCAGAGCGTTGGACGTGAAGAAGGAAATAAAGCTGAAGGTCCTATCGTTCGACACAGAGTGGGTTGATGAAAAAGGAAAGAGCAAGTTGATAATGCTAAGCTTGGCAGACAACGACAGCTTCAAAAAAGTTCTGACTTCGTATGAATGGGGCGGCAGGCCGAATTATGTGGAAGTTGTCAAAGACGAGAAGAAAATTATCGAGAGATTTATTGAAATTGTCGACGAACAGAATCCGGATTTTCTTGTTGGTTACAACTCTGACGGTTTTGACATCCCGATGCTGAAAGACCGCGCGACCGAGTTGAAAGTTTCCTTCAAACTCGGCAGAGACGATGCGCCGGTTCACGTCGTGCGTAGGGGAAGAATCAGTTCTGCGAAGATAAAGGGCAGGGTGCACATCGACATTTTTAATTTTATCGGTCATGTTCTCGCTCCCTCGCTGAGAAGCGAGGTGCTGACGCTGAATGCAGTGGCGCAAGAGCTGCTGGGCGTGGGAAAGAAGAAAATGGAATACAAAGACATGGCAGAAATTTGGAACAAGAAGAGGGATATGGAACGGCTGGGGGAATACAGTTTGTGGGACTCTGAGCTTACAATCCAGCTTGCGAATCTTATTCTGCCGCAAATTTTTGCAGTGTCAAGATTCACAGGCCAACTTCCTTTCGATGTCTGCCGCAATACATATTCGCAGCTTGTCGAAGGATTTTTCATGCGCAAGGCATTTCTTGACGATGTGCTAATTCCGAACAGGCCGAAGACGGAAGAGATTGAAGAAAGGAGAATGGAACCTGCTTACAAAGGGGCCATTGTTATTGAACCGAAGAAGGGAATTCATTCTGATGTTTTAGTTTTTGACTTCCGCTCGCTGTATCCCACAATAATTGTTACGCATAACATCGACCCTTGGACTTTCAACTTTCCTCATTGCAAAAAGAAGTATGAAGTGCCTGAGCACAAAGGCAAATGGTTTTTCTGCGCTGACACGAAAGGTTTCATACCAAAACATCTTGAAGAAGTTATAAAACTGAGACAGCAAGTTAAGCAACAAATGAAGAAAGAGAAAAATCCTCTAGAGCATGAAAGACTTAACAATGAACAATTTGCATTAAAAACTATTGCCAATGCTAGCTACGGATTTTTAGCTTATTTCGGATCAAGATGGTATCGTTTGGAGTGTGGTGCATCAGCTGCAGCTTGGGGTCGTTTCTACATCAGCAAAGTAATTGAAGAAGCTAAACAACATGGATTTGAAATTATTTA
>DATEAB010000011.1:0-43852 GCA_035288545.1 archaeon
ACTTTCTTTTTAGCAAGTACCCTGACGAAATTTCCTGCGTTGGAAACGCGTACAGAAGAAAGCAGGAACCTGAGGCAGTGTTTATCAACGGCCGCCTTGGCAGGACTATCATAAATATCGAGCTCAGCTGGCTCACTCCAATGAAGGACAGGTCTATGATTTTGATCGGCTCGAAAAGATCGGCGTATGTCGAGTTGACGGATCAGAAAGTCAGGATTTACGAGGGCGAACAGCTGAAGGAACTGGAAATAATTCAGAACAACACCATCCGCGACGAACTTAATCACTTCCTGTCTTGCATACAGGAAAAGAAGTTGTCGCTCGCAGACGGGCTGAGTGGCCTCTATACGATACGAATGATAGAAATTGCGAGACAATCGCTTTTCGAGAAACGTACACTTCAGTTCAATTTTAATTAGAGTTTAAGTTAAAAGAATAAATTAAAATTATGAGCAATAAGATAATTTCATTCGTCATTCCCTCGCTCAACGAAGAAGATACTATAGGCGAATTGTTAGATTCTATAAATAGAAATACTTACCGCAGGAGGGAAGTTATTGTTGTTGATGGCGGCTCTAATGACAAAACTGTTGAGATTGCCAAGACGAAGGGCGCGCGTGTAATTAAGGAAACAGGTAGTTTCAAATGCCCGGCGAATGCGTTGAATGTCGGAACAAGACACACAAAAGGCGACATAATTTGTATTGTCGGCTCTGACTTCCTAGTGCCAGATAAAAATTTCGCCTCAGTTTGCGTGAAAGCCTTTGATGATGAAACTTCAGCAATTTACACAAAATATCGAACTGAGCATAGTAATGTCGTCGAGAAAATCGTAAGCAGCAGATACGGGATGTCGACAAATCCTACCTGCGTGCGTCGCGACGTTTATCTTGGCGCTGGCAGCTATCCTGTCATAGGGGTTAGCGAGGACTCTATCTTCACTTTGCGTGTCAGAAAATATTCTGAACTACATGGCTTGAAGGAGAAATTTATTTCAAGTACATTCTATAGTGGACATGCAGTGAAAACGCTTGGCGAGCTTTTCAAGCAGGCCAGGTGGTACGGAAGAACTTCTGTTTTGTTTCTCAGAGAATATTACAAGGAAACTAAATCTGTTTTTTCACTTCTGAAACAAACAATTTCAATTAATTTGCGAATGATTTATTTTCTATCTCTATTGCTTTCATTGTTGTTTTATAACTCGCAGTTTTTTGTTTACCCATTTTTAGTTTTTACCTTTTTATTTTTCATAACGCTTTTGAAAAACCTAAAAAACCATTACAATATGCTAAAGGTTTTGACGAATTTGATATTCGGCCTGGGATTCTTTGTCGGCCTGGTTTCCTATCTCAGTGGAATTAATAGAAGCAGAAGCAGAGGATGAGAGGAAAACTTAGGGTTTCTCCCCAACTATCAGGATATTCCCGTGAGACATGTAATGGAAGCGTGTCTTTGAAAGCACCCAGCTTATCATGTAGATCAGCTTGCTCATTCCCTCGTATTGTGTGAAATATTCCACCTTCTTTATGCTCAACCCGACAGCTTTCAGATGGTTCTTCAAGTGTTCGGTTGTGAACAGTGCGTAATGAATGTCCTTCTTACCGTGAGCACCCAGCTTTTCATATCCACCATAATGAAGTTTCTTTTTTGAGTTTGCATTATGAAACAGCCAGTATCCTGCATTATCAGTTTTGATGACAAGCCGTCCTCCTTTCTTCAAAACACGTACCATTTCCTTCAGTGCTTTGTGAGGGCTTTTCATATGCTCAATCACGAACGCGGCGTAGACCTCGTCGAAAGTTCCGTCTTTGAACGGCAGCCGCTCGTTTTCGATATCACACTTCTTAACTTCAGGCCTGCTTGGATACAAATCGACGAAGGAAGTTCCGTACGTGTCCTCGCCGCAGCCAACGTTAAGAATCCTCTTTTCTGGCATTCAACTCACTCTAGCTTCTCGCAAATTTCTGTCCAAACATACATTTGTTTCGTCACGTAATCTAAATATTCTTTAAACCTTTGGTCAAATACGTCAAGCTTGTTTCTAATGCATTCAATCAAACTTCTGTAAGCAGCAATATAGTCCGAACTATCAATTTCTGCTTCGTCGACAATCCGCCACAACTTCTCGTTTATCATTATGCCTTCGAGCTCGAGCTTAAGATCCTTCATCGTGTCACGCCTTTCCTTGTCGTGAATAACGCACGGCGTCCCAACTGAGACAAAATGTCCCATCGCATCGCAAACTTTCTTGACAAAAATTCCCGACCAAATATCATCAAAGCGACCAATTCCCATGTAACCCATCGGTAGCTGATAAAACGCCGGAATAATCTTTGGTGAGAAGCTGACGTTCATTGAGCATATCGTTGTGAATGTTCCTTTGTCCAAAACAATGCTTTTCTCTTTCAGCGCAACAGTCCTTGATTTCGGCAGGCCTTCCAAACCTCCTTCCTCGAGAATTCCAACCGCATCCATATCCGGCACGTTCAGCCATAACCCTTCGTTCAAAACAATTTTTCCTTTTCCAACATTCTTCTTGAAGTATTTTTCATCGACAAACCTCCTGTTGAACGGGAACCCGCGCGGATAAATTTTCTTTTCGTCATTAACTTCAAGACTGTCAATCGTCTTATACCATTTGCTGTCAGACGCTAGAACTTCAGTTACGTCACTGTCTATGATTTTTGAATGATCGCCAATGAAATCAAATTCCTCGGTCGCGCGTGTGTCGTCGTCAATCATAAAAAATAATTTTGCCTTTCTAGCTGCGCCGGCAAGCATTCCAAAACTTGTTTCCGCATGATTCCTAATCGGTATGACAGTTGCGAATTTCTGCCATTGGTCACCGAAATGCTCTTTAAAAAAACCCTCTCTTTCCTTAGGACCAAAAAATTCAAAGCCTGTTGCGGGAAACAGTTCCCTATTCTTCTTTCTCACCAACTCGTCTCCCTCGTCGATCATAAGAACGCTTGCGCTTTGGACGCTGTGGCCAAATTTTTCGAAATTATTCAAATAATCTTTCCAGAATCCGAAAGGGCGTATAGTTGGGACGATGAAGACAATTTCTTTTTCGGATGACATTGAATTCAAGGTCCTGACAATGCTAAATGCTTGTTTGCTTTCCACCACTCGACAGTCCTTCTAACTCCTTCCTCGAAAGAAACTTTCGGTCTCCAGCCGAATGTCGTGGTTATTTTTTCTGTGTCGAGCTTTTGATATGGAATTTCCTTCTTCGTATAAGGAGGAGGCTGGACTATCTTCGCTTGCATGCCTGGGAAATGTTTCAGCACTTCTGAAATCACAAGCTCCTGCGCTGCTGTGAAGCCTGTTCCTATATTCCAAGCCTGTCCGTTAGTTTTTTCTATATTGTCCATCAGGAGCAAGAAAGCGTCTACCACGTCGTCAATGTAAATCCATTCCCTTATGTAGTCAATTCCCTCGAAGATTTGCGGGTTTTCTCCCTTCAGACAATTTCGAATTGTATTTGGTATGAGACGCGAGTTCAAGTCAGCCGGTCCGTAAATATTGCACGAGCGGGACACCACCGTCTTTGTCCCGTAAACAAAATTGTAAGCGCGGACGACCTGATCGCCCATGGCCTTGCTCGCGTCGTAGATGTTCAGGCCGTTAAGCGCGAAAGTTTCCTTGTACGGTTCGGTGCCGTGATGTCCATATACTTTGTCAGTTGAGACGTATAGAACTTTTGAATTGTTTTCCTTCGCTGCTTCCATTACGTTCCACGTGCCCTCGACGTTTGTCTTGAAAATAGGAACGGGCGAGACGTTTCCAACTCGGACAATCGGCAATGCGGCAAGATGGAATATCTTATCAACTTCGTAGTCGCTTGCAACCCTTTTCACAAACGTCAGGTCGAGAAGATCACCGTGAGCAAGATAAATGCTGTCTGTTATTCCGAGAAGGTCGAGTGTCGTGTGCTTCTTCGGATGTTTGTCATGGATTATGCCAACTACAGTTTCCCCTCTGTCAAGCAGACGCTTGGCCAGATGCGCGCCTATCGCTCCTGTGGTGCCTGTAACCAGAACTGCCATTTTTGTCAACCCAAATCAGTCTAAGCTTTCTTTATTTTCAATATTTAAGAGTTTATACGAAAACTACTTATACTAATTATTTTTGCAGAATTTTTTTGTAGAGTTCCTCTACCCGCGTTATGCATACGTCGGGATGATAGTTTTGCGAAGTTTTTTCAGCGCCCCTCGATATTTTCTCAGCAAGTTTTTTGTCAGTCAGAACTTCTAATATTGCGTTTTCGAGCTGTTTGGAATTCCTGGGTTCTACAAGAAGCGCGTTTTCTCTATCAACATACGTTTCAACTGCCGATTTCACTTTCGTGGCAACAATCGGCCTGCCGGTAGCAAGCGATTCAGAGACAGAAAACAAATAATCCATCGGAGAGGGATAGACAATGACATCGCATCCTTTGTACGCTTCTAGAAGCTCTTCATCGGTAATTCTCCCTCTCAGCAAAACGTTCTTGTCAATCCCCATTTTCTTCACAAGCTCTCTGTATTCCTCAAGGGCAGGGCCGCCGCCAGAAATAACAAAATAGACATCTTTCCTTTTTTTCAGAATCTCGGCAGCCGCATCGAAGAGATAGTTCAGTCCCTTCTCGTCGTCAATCCTGCTTATCGTAAAAGTAATTTTTGCGTCTCTGGGAAACTTCTTGCGGAAATTCTCTCCTCTCACTTTCTTAATCTCATCATGGTTCCATGCCCAGCACGGGATTACAACTACATCCGGGTTGTCCAGATCGGCCTGAATGCTCTCTGCGATGTCTCTGCTGATTGCAATGTAATGTATTTTCTTGAAAAATTGCCCGAATAATTTCGTAAGCAGTTTCCTTTTCATCCCCTTCGCCTCATTTTCCGACAGCAGTAGGGAGCACACGGCAGGTTTTTTCAGCAGCATTCCAACCACCATAGCAACTGCCCCCATTTTGAAATTATGCGAGTGAATTATGTCGGGGTCATGCTCTTTGACAGCATTGTAGACTTGGAGAAAGGAAAACCTTTCAGGGAAATAACTCATTGTTGCCCCCTCAGGCGGAATGAATTTCAAACTTTTGTGTTCCTCACGATAAGCGACTGGCGTGTAGATAATGTGGATTTCATGACCGCGCTGAACCAGCCTCCTGCTCATATCGAACACGTAGCGTTCAGAGCCAGAAAATTTTGGAGGTGTCACAGTGTTGAGAGGAAAAAAGTTTGTCAGGTGGACGATTTTCATTGTTTCTCACATTATTTTTATTTTACAAAATCACTTCACGAACATATGATGTAAAAGTGCCATTTGCGTCCACGTCCTGTTTTCTGCCTGATCAAAAACTACTGAATTTTTCGAGTCTATGACATCGTTTGTAACTTCTTGACCGCGATGAGCTGGCATGCAGTGCATGAAAATATAATTTTGTTTTGCGTGAGATGCCAAGCTGCCGTTTATCTGAAACGAACGGAATGCATCCAACCTTTCCTCCATTTCCTTTTCAGATCCCATTGACACCCAAACATCGGAATAAATGACATCTGCATCTTTCACCGCTGCTACTGGATCATTGACAATCTGTATCAAGCTTCCATCTAGCAAATCTGCAATTTCTTTTTTAGGTTCGTATCCTCTTGGCGCGGCTACCATTAGCGGCAGGCCCAGCGTGTTGCATCCAAGCATCAGCGAATGGCAAACGTTATTATTTCCGTCACCGACATACGTCATCTTTCTAACATTTTCAAACCCGATTTTCTCGTCAATAGTGAGCAGGTCAGCGAGCGTCTGGCAGGGATGCTCTAGATCGGAAAGAGAGTTGACGATGGGAATATTAGTCACCTTCGACATCTTCACCAAATCCTGATGGGAAAAAACTCTCGCCACAATTGCATCGACATATCTTTCCAAAACCTTTGCTGTATCTTCGACAGTTTCGCCTCTTCCAAGCTGCAGCTCGCTCCAACCTAAAACCAGCGACTTTCCGCCGAGCTTGTTCACTCCGACTTCGAATGAAACTCTCGTTCTTGTGGAAGGCTTTTGAAAAATCAGCGCAATATTTTTTCCCTTCAGCGTTTGTGGACACTCGCTGTCTGACTTAAATTCCTTTGCTGTCTTCAGTATCTCCAAAAATTCTTCTTTGCTGATATCAGTCACGGACAAAAAATCTTTGCTTCTGAGTTTCATGCAACTTTCCTCTGTGTTCTGTAAGTTCCAATTAATTCTATGTAGAGAATTATTTTTGAAGTATAAAGTTGCCGACGATAAGCGCATCCATCCCAGTCCCGTAATACATTTTCACAGCTTGCTCTGCAGTTCTAATCATCGGTTGTCCTTTGTCGTTGAAGCTTGTGTTAAGAATGACAGGATCTCCGGTGATATCGCCGAACTTCTGAATCAGACTATAGTACAGTGGATTGATTTCTTTTTCAACGAACTGCGGGCGGGCACTGCCATCGACGTGGACGATTGAAGGCACTCTATTTCTCATCTCTTCCTTGACGTCAAAACTAAGTATCATGAAAGGCGAGTCGCGAAGCTTTCCATTGAAATATTTCGGTGCGGCTTCTGCCACAAGACTTGGGCAGAAAGGCCTGAACGGCTCGCGGTGCTTGACGTTGTCGTTCAAAATATTTTTCATGCTTGGGTCTTGAGCCGATGTTAGGATTGACCTGTTTCCAAGAGCGCGCGGCCCGAATTCCATTCTTCCCTGAACCCAACCCAGAATCTTGTTTTGGGCAAGAATTTCCGCCGCAGTTCCTGCAGGATCAGAGATTTCCTCATACTTCACCTTTGCCACTTTCAAAGTTTTTTCTATTTCTTCATTGCTGTTTTCCGAGCCGAGATAGGCATGCCTCATCTTGTCGACCTTATATCCATTATTTACAGCCACCATCACTGCTCCTCCTAGCGCGCCTCCCTGGTCGCTTGCTGCCGGCTGGATGAAAATGTCGTCAACGAAATCCTGCTGGAGCAGCACGCCATTCATCTTGCAGTTAAGAGCAGAACCGCCGGCCAAGCAGAAATTTTTATAGCCAGTTTTTTCATGCATTATTCTTGCCAAATGAACAAGAGTTTTCTCAATTGCGTCCTGCAAACTTGCAGCCACATCTTTATGATGCTGGGTTAGTTCGCCACTGAGACGAGGCTCGCCGAACATTTTCAACATGGCGTCCGTGTATTGAATGGAACCGAATCTTGGATTTATCCAATAACCATCGTCTGTCAGCCTGACTATTCCGTTTTTAAAGAAATCGTACTTTGGCTGGCCGAAGGAAGCGAGCGCCATGACAGTTCCCTCATCACCGACCTTGTAGCCGAGAAATTCTGTGAGCGCGGAATAAATATAACCCCAAGAGTTTGGAACATAGAATTCCTTCTCGATTTCAATATCGCTGTCCTTGCCAACTGCCAGCAGGCCGCAAGTTCTCTCTCCAGCTGCGTCCATCGTAATTATGTTTGCCTTGTTGAAACCCGAGAGGTAAAAAGCCGAGGCAGCGTGCCCGACATGGTGTTTCATGTAAATTATGTTAGGGTCGATTCTGAAGTGGTATCTGTAAAAATGTTTGACACGATTTTTGATGTCGCGATAAATTCTCAAACTTCCTAGATACGTATACGGCCTTTTCAGCGAACCCCTGCGCAGCAAATTCATGAGGTCAGGAAGGTTTGGGTAAACGAACTTGTCGATATCGGTAATTTTCAGCCCGTGAGTCTTGAGGACAAACTTGACCGCGTTCAGCGGAAGCATCTCCGGGGCGTGCTTTATTCCGACGAAGCGCTCTTCCTCGATTGCCATCAGAACTTTTCCGTCTTCGACAAGAACCGCTGCCGGGTCGTGCATCCCTGAAACTCCGCTGTTAACTGCCAAAATTCTCATTTGAATTCACTTTGATCTGTATTTTGCATTTCATTTTGTTTCTATTTTTGACCACTCTTTATAGGAGTTATTAAGATAAATTTTAATCCCTCAACGAATTTATAGATATGGATTTTATAATTTTACACATCAATTATTTCCCTGTAAACTTTTAAGGTTTGTTCCGCTGCTTTTTTCCATGTGAAGTCTTTGCTCGCTTTCAGCCCGTTGCTTATAAGTTTTTTCCTTAACTTCTCATCGTTCAGCAGAAGCAGCAACTCGTTTTTGATTTCGCTTGGCTTTAACGGATCTGCTCCCAGGCCGCTCCTTCCAATCAACTCAGAGAATTCCCCGGTGCTCGAACAAATTATAGGAGTCCCACACGACATGCTTTCAAACGGCGGAAGCCCGAATCCTGTTTCAATGTCCAGGTTCAGGTAATCGTCAGCAGCCGAGTAAAGCAGAGGCATGTCCTTTTCTTCCGCCCTCTCCATCCTAAGGACTTTGCTTTCTATGCCCAGACTTTTGACGAGCTGCGTGATGCTTTCGTCCCTCTTTCCGAGTTTCACCAGAAACAAATTTGGATATTCCTTCTGGGCCTCGTAAAACGATTTGAAAACATTCGCTGCATTTTTCCTCAGATCACTCTCTGATCCGATATTGAAAACAATTTTCTTATCCAGCGGCAGCCCCAGCTTCTTTCGCGCTTTCTTTTTGTCTTGACGCTTGTATCTTTTCGTATCTATACCAAGATGCACGAGGCGTATCTTTTCCTCGTCAACTCCAAACATCTCGGTCAGATCCTTTTTTGTGTTCTCCGAGATTGCTATGACGCGGTCTGCATTCTTTATTGATTGGAAAACCTTTTTCATTATAAGTCTGCTAATCCACGGCGCGTTTCTGCTTGATTTTACGAAGAAGAGGTCTGTCACAGTTACGACAGTTGGCTTTTTGAAATCTGCAACACGCGCCAGAAATTGGTTTGATGCGTGGTAAAGCTGAAAATCAGGAATTTTCTTCGGGTAGATCATATACGCGTTGAGCGTCTTCCTCAGCACAGGGAAGTTCACTCCGTCGACAGTCACCTCTCCCTTCGTTCTGCCGTCGTCGTTGCACGCCACGAGAGTTACGTCAGCCTTTTTCTTCAGTTCCTTGAACAGCTCTAGCGCGTACTTGCCGAGACCGACGTAATCGGGAAAATTAGTTATTAATCCTACAGTCATTCTACAGCCTCGCTGCCAATAACTTTAAATTCTGGCAGCGGAACTATAAATTTTCCGCCCGACATCAGGTATTCCCTCTCGCGCTTCAGAAATTCCTGCAGGAAATGCCACGGGAGGACTAGGAAATAATCAGGCCTTTCTTTTCTTGCCTGCTCCTCGGAAATAATCGGTATGAGCGTCCCGATAGTTTTCTTCCCCCATTTATCAGGATTTCTTTCTGCAGCCGCGATTATCAGTCTGTTGTCAATTTGAAAATATTGCAGAAGGGTGTTGCCTCGAGTTGACGCGCCGTAAATGTAAATTCTCTTTCCCTTTTGCACTTCCTGCTTTATGAAACCTGTCAACTGGTCTCGTATCGAATTGATTCTTGCCGCAAAATTCTGATAAACTTTTATATCCTCAAGTCCAATCCTTTTCTCTTCTTCAAGCATCTTTCTTACCCTTTCATCTGCCCCATCGAATCCCTTCACTACCGATCCTTTGTGCCTTATGTAAGTTCGGAAGCTCCCACCGTTCAGTTCGTTCGTCTCAACATCAAAAACTTCCAAGTTATGCCTCGCAAGCAATTTTGATATTGAAAGCAGAGAGTAGTATTCAAGATGCTCATGGACAATGTTATCAAACGCATTCAGTTGCAGCATCCCGAGCAGATAGTTTTGCTGAATGATGAAAACGCCGTCCTTATCAAGGCATTTCACGATGTCTGCGACAAATTTGTTCGGATTGTCCAAATCGTAGAACATTGCAATCGCAGTTATTATTTTCGCCTTAGAACTGCCGAACTCCCTGGCGAAAGAATCGTAGTTGAAGAAATCGTTGACTATTTTCGAAGTGCCAACTTGGGCCTCGGGCACGAGATTTCTTGCCGGCTCAAATCCAACTGTCGTAATTTCATTTGTTCTGTACGATCTCAAAAGTGTTCCGTCATTCGCGCCTATGTCGACGACAACGTCTCCGGGCGAGAGTTTGATTATTTTTTCGGCCTTGCCAGTTATGTCGGCAAGCGCTTCGCGCATCGTCTGGTTTATTCCAGACTTGTACCAATACTGCATGTACATCAGTTCGGGTGGCGTTGTGTGTCTCAGCTGCAAAAGTCCGCATCCGCCGTTCCTCGCATCGCACAAGAGCAGGTCGAGAGGTATTTTCTGGCTTGATTCAGATTGTGAGGGCGAGTCGACGAAGTTAGATACGTACTGCTCGCCGAGAGAAATGATCAATTCCAGATTTTTCGAACCGCAAACTCTGCAAGAATTTATCGCATTCGCCTCAATCATTTGAAATCCTCTTCTTCCCGTAAAAATTTAAAGCTTTTTTAGAAGTTAAATAAATGTAAACCATTGCGTATTTAAGTCTATCGTCTTATTTATTCTATAGTCGATTAAAAGTCAGTCAAAAAAATATAAAACTGTCAGAAAAGTGATACTTATGGGTCAACCTAGTCCGAGTTTTTGGAATGGAAAGAATGTTTTGATAACAGGAATAACAGGTTTTGTCGGTTCCTGGCTAGCAGAAACCCTCACAACTCCTCCATTCAATGCGAACGTGTTCGGTTTGATCAGGCGCCAGTCAAATCCGGAATATGATAACATCGAGCACTTGCTGAATGAGGAAAGAATCAAGCTGATTAGAGGCGATATTCACGACGTCGGCTCGCTTGTAAATGCGTTGCGAGAGTCGAAGGCAGATGTTGTTTTTCACCTTGCAGCCCAGTCGTTCGTTCCTCACGCATTCGCCTCGCCTCACGACACATACCTGACAAATGTCGTCGGAACAATCAACATGCTTGAGGCGATCAAAATTGTTGACAAGTCAATCAGCATGCATTTCGCAGGGAGCAGCGAGGAATACGGACTGGTTATAGCGAACGATGAACATTTCAGAAAATCGCTAGAAAGATACAAGATAATTCACCCCTTCCCGCATTTCGACGACAACGGAAAAGCGATTCCAGAAATTCCAATCAAGGAAACGAATCCGCTGCGAACAGTTGGGACTTCTCCCTACGGGTCGTCAAAAAGAATTGCAGAAGATGCATGTCGGACATATGTTTCCTGTTACGACCTGAACGTTTTTATCACGCGAGCCTTCAACCACACAGGACCTAGGAGAGGAAAGGAATTCGTTACGAATGAAATAACTCGACAAGTTGCTGAAGGTATAAAGAAGGGACGAAAGGAATTACTCCTCGGCAATCTAGAATCTATGAGAGATTTCAGCGACGTGCGCGACATCGTCCCAGGCTACTTACTTGCTGTTGAAAAAGGAGAACCCGGAAAGCCTTACAACCTCGGCTCGGGGAAGGGAAGAAGCATAGAGGACGTCGTCCATCTTGCTGTTCAGATTGCAAAAGACGAATTCGGACTTAAGCACGACTTGCCGATTAAGCAAGACAAGACTAGACTCAGGCCGACAGACCTGCCGCTTTTGGTATGCGACAGTTCACGCGCTAGAGAAGAACTCGGATGGGCGCCGAAAATTAACTTCGAACAGACGATTCGCGATATGATTGAATGGCAATTGCAAAAATTGTAGCATGAAGAGAGCATCATAAAAGCTGCTTGTAAGTTTTGTCAAGAATTTTAACCATGTTCGACCAATCATACTTCTTTGCAAATTTTCTCGCATTGCTTCCGACCTTGACACGCATTTTCTTATTAGAAAGAAGCCTTCCAATCGCCTGCGCGGCCTTTTCTGTATTGTCATAATCTACAAGGAAACCATTTCGACCATTGACGATCAGCTCTTGCATCGTTTGTATCCGACTCGCCACCACCGGAAGTCCGCTTGCCATTGCAACAATCACGCTTATGCCAAAACCCTCGTATTCCGAAGGAAGGAGGAAGACATCCGATTTGGATAAGTAATTCAACAGCTGCTTTTCGGAGGCATATCCGACAAACTTAACATTTTTATTCAAGCCAAGCTTGCCTGCAGCCCCCATCAAATTTCTTTTCTCCCCCCAATCCTCTCCGATTATCAAAAGCTTCACGTCAGGAATCTTTTCTTTGACTCTTGCCAAAACTTTCAGTGCTCTGTCAATCCTTTTTGTTCTTGACAGCCTTCCCAAGTAAACTAACGTCCGACCGTTGCCGCGATTTTTGGTGTTGCCGAAGCGACCCCAATATATCCCATTTCCTATTGTTGTGATTTTCTTCCTGTCTGCAATCTTTTTCATGAATTCGCTGTCCTGTTTGCTGCTTGCCAAGATTTTGTCAACAAAAGTCATGGATAGTCGTGTGAATGTATTGAAGTAGAATTTTTTGAAAATGCGGAATGATTTTGTGTGGAATATGCCGCCATGAGTGCTGAGAACTATCGGCTGGCCGGTTGCAATTTTGATTACTGGTATAGAATCTGTGAAGAACCCTATGCCGTGCACGTGCAAGATGTCGAAGTCAGAGCTTAGCAGGAACTTCAAGGCGGCAACCGACGTGTTGTATCTGGAAAATTTCTTGAACGGAAATCTTCTGATTTTAATTCCGTCAACAGTTTCTTTTGGCGCTAATTTTTTTCCAGTTTGTGTTTTGTTTCCTGTAACAACAGTCACGTCATACCCAATCTTTGCAAGCTCCTTCGAGCTTTCTAGCACAAAACTCTCTATCCCCCCTTTGATAGGGTAAAAGTTCGGGCAAACATGAAACAGTTTTGTTTTCATATCATCACTCTACTTTTTCAAAACTTTCTCGTAAACTTTCTCCGTAATTTCGGCGCAACTGTCCAAGTCAAATTTTTTGGCAAATTTCATTCCATCCTCGCCCAACCTTCTGTATAAACTTTCATTTTTTATAAGATTCATCAGGGAGTTTGAAATCGCTTCTGAGTCCTTTGTCGGCACCACTATCGCCGTATCTTTTCTGACTGTTCCGAGCCTTTCGAAAATATCTGTGGCAATTACTGGCCGCCCTCTTGCCATGCATTCAACAATTGGCAGGCCGAATCCCTCGCCATATATCGACGGGAATACGCAGACGTCCGCCTTATCAATCCACTCTATTTTTACCCTTTCTTCCACAAACCCCGCGAATCTCACATCCTTTTCAATCCCTAGCTCGGCGGCGAGTTCCCTTATTTTCTTATTGTAATTCCGATCGAGTGGAGGCCCGACCACAACGAGTTTTGCGTTCA
This sequence comes from archaeon, assembly GCA_035288545.1. Lineage (GTDB taxonomy): Archaea > Aenigmatarchaeota > Aenigmatarchaeia > CG10238-14 > SCSR01 > DATEAB01. Next base: position 13,204 of record DATEAB010000011.1, read on the forward strand.
CTCCACTGCCATGCAACTCTCTCACAGCATGCATAAGATAATCTATCCCTTTCTTTGGCGAATACATGCCTAGGAACAAAATCAGCGGTTCTTTGCCGCAGCTGCTTTTAGTTCTTGCTCCTTTGAACAAAGAAGGCTCTATGCCGAGTGGCGAGATGAAAAACTTCCTTTCAACTCCGAAATATTTTTCTATGTCATGCTGAACTTTTTTATTCGGGACAATTATGGCGTCAGCCACGTTGCAAACAATATTTTGTAAGAAACTTTTTACATTTTTCACTATCGGAGAGATGCCAACGCCACTTTCGGCAACTCCTATGTCAAATATTGTGACGACCAAAGGCTTGCCGCTTACGAGTTTGGGAAGTATTGCTGCCAGACCGCTTGGATATGTGACTGCATGGATGATGTCGAAGTCTAGAAACAGGGAATTTTTCAAGGTGCTGAAAAAGAAATTTAAAAATTCTGAGAACTTGCCAGCATTCTTCAGCTGGCGAACCTCATAAATCCTTTCGTCCTTTTTCCTGTCCTTGTGGTAGTAAGTTATGAGGCTGATATGATGCTTCTTGCTGAGCCTTTTGTGAATTTCAGAAATGTAATTTTCAGCCCCACCTTTGTATGGATGGAAACCCCGAGTTATGTAAAGCAGCCTGATTTTTGTCACCACTTTATATTACTTTCTAAATTATTATTTAACAGATAACTATGAAAGCTAGGAAAAGGCAGTTAAAGGTTTGCATTGCATGCAGCGCGGGAGGTCACCTGATGGAGGCCTTGGAGTTTCTTCCTGCTTTCAGAAGTCACAAGGTTTTCTTCGTAACTTTTGCGCGTGAACAAGTCAAAGACGTGCTAAAAGGAAAAAAAGTTTATTATGTCATCGACCCGAAGAGGAATCCTCAGAAACTGCTGAAGAATTTCAACCAAGCACAGAAAATTCTGCGCAGAGAAAAGCCAGATGTTGTCTTGTCTACAGGAGCAGCCGCGGCAGTCCCTCTTTGCTATGCGGCCAAAATCATCGGAGCTAAATTAATTTTTGTTGAAACGCTGGCTGCAGTCAGCAAGCCATCGCTCTCTGGCCGATTTGTATATCCCCTTGCAGATTTGTTTGTCGTGCAATGGAAAAAGTTGCTTGGCCATTACAAGAGGGCAATTTACGGAGGACCGCTTATATGATTTTTGCAACAGTTGGCACGCACAACCAACAGTTCGACAGGCTTTTGAAGGAGCTAGACCGTCTTGTCGAAAGAAAAATAATTAAGGACAAAATCGTTGCCCAGATTGGCAATTCAACCTACAAACCAAAGAATTATGATTATTTTGCTTTTACCTCATGGCAGAGAATTCTGCGGTTGAATAAGACTGCCGATGTGGTCGTGTCTCACGGCGGTGCCGGCAACTTGCTCCTGGCTGCGCACTTCGGCAAGCCGATAGTTGTCGTTCCGAGGATGAAAAAGCTCGGTGAGCACGTCGACGATCATCAGCTCCAGCTTGTGCGCCAGCTTGAAAGGGAAAAGCGAGTGGTAGGAGTTTACGATATCGGCGATTTGGGAAATGCCATCAAGAAGGCAAAAATACTTACAATGAGAAAAAGAAAGGAAAGAAGGGAGAAAAAAATAGTCGCAATTGTAAGAGATTATATTGAGCAGATTGCTAAGGAAAAGGGTTAATCTTGGGACTAGGTAAAAAACTTATTTCAAACACAACGTTTCTTCTCACAGATTGGATATTCGTATCAATATTTTCATTTCTATTTTGGCTCGTCATAGGAAAACTTTTATCGAAGGCCGACTATGGAACCATCGCAACAGTTGTCAATGCCGGACTGATACTCGCATCTCTCAGCTCACTGGGTTTCGGTCCCGTCATAACGAAACTCATCCCAGAATATATGCAAAGAAGAAAGCAAAACCTTGCCAACGCGCTGATTAAGTTTTCTTTCAGGATTCTTATTGTTACGAACATTCTAATTATTATCACTACCGTTTTATTTTCGCAGCAAATTTCCTCCATACTGAAGATTCCCCAACTTCATGTAATTATGATCGGCGTTATCACTTTTGCTGTTGCTCTTTCGAATTTCGGCGGATCCATATTGCAAGGAATGCAACGAATGAAACAAGTTGCGACAACGGACTTCCTTGGTCATATAATCAAATCAGTAGGAACGGCAGCTCTCCTATTTCTCTACCTGAACAACTTTATTCCTCTCATCACCTTCGCCATAACTTTTTTCGCGATATTTTTCCTCCGATTCCGTCCGCGCTGGCTTACTGGAAAAACAGATGGACTGAATTATAGAGAAATCGTCTCGAAGTACGTGTTGCTATCGTTCGTAGGTTCAATTGGCTGGATGATTTTCACGAATGCCCAGTACGTGATCCTCACGGCAATTCAAGACCCGGCAACGACTGGAGTTTTCTCAGTCGCGGCAATCATCACAACAGTCATCGCTGTCATACCTGTCAACATGACATCCGCGCTGTTTCCAATCCTTTCGCAGCTTTCTGTCAGCTCGACGTTCGAGAAGCAGCAGAAATATTTCCTCTCCGTCGTCCTTCGTTACGCCCTACTTGTCGCAATACCTATCGCGGCAGTTTTCATATTTTTCCCTACAAAGATTATCATCTTGTTCTCGCGAGCCGAGTTCCTAGATGCAAAATCATTGTTTAGCATACTATCAATTGCAGCGATCTTTAACGGAATCGGATCGTTCTTCCTCTCTAGCTTGTATGCGCTGAAGAAAGTGCGTGAAAACACAATGATAATTGTTGGAACAGCTGCAATCTTTCTCGCCCTAGCTTTGATTATGACCTACATGTTCTCCGCTATGGGATTGGCAGTTGCTTATACAATCGCAATGTTTTTCCTGTTTTCTGCCAGCTTCTACCAGCTAAGAAAACTCGTTCACATACGTCTGCCGATATTGAATATCGCAAAAATTGTAATCGCAACCGTCGCATTCATTCTTTTGGCATCTTTCCTTCTGTCGATATCCACGAATTTCATAATCCAAAGCGCAATGCTCGCGGTCAGTTTCATCGTTTACCCGTTCGTTCTGTTGCCGCTGAAGTTCTATAATGATGACGACCTGAAGGTTATGAGATTTTTGAAGGAACGCTTGCCTGGAAAGATGGGAAGACTTCTCAACACTGCAGAACAGCTGATTATGAAATTCAGATAATATTGAGAAATGGAATTACAGCAAACGCTGCTTGAATTAAAATCATTATGAGGACGACCTGCCTTTCTGTGAACTTCCCGAGGTTCATCACGACGTGCGTGAGCGAGTATATTTTTCTTCCGTACGGCGGGTCGAGCTTGCCGTCAGGCCGCAACTTTCCGAGAGAGGTCGCCTTGAATCCAGAGCGTGCCTTCAGAATTCCTTCGATGATGAACGGCACCATTACAATTATTCCGACCTTTTCCATGTTGCCAGTTATCACTCCTGCCGCGACGATTGCTCCCAAAAGATACGTCAAACTATCGCCCGGGAGCATTTTTGCCGGGTAGATGTTGAACTTCCACGCGCCGAGCAGTGCCGCGAATGTTATGAGGAAAATCACTGCTGCGAAATTGTTGATTTGCAAGGCGAACAGGCCGAGCGAGAGAGTGTAGACAAGACCCATTCCGATTTCCATGCCGTTGAAACCGCCGATCATGTTGACCATGTTGGCAGCGCCGATTACGCCGATCGGCACAAGAAGAAGAGGATACAAAATTCCGAAATTGAAACTTCCGAGGAAAGGGATCGTCAGAGTCGAGACTCCTGCATTGACTGCCATTAGAGGGATTGCTGCTGGGAGAGTGAGGAGCGGCTTGAGCCATTGAGGAAGTCCCACGCGAGTGTCCCTCTCACCATTTTTTATGTTAAGAACCTTCCTTCTGCTGACGTTGAGGTCGTCAAAGATTCCTACAAACGCAATTATCATGACGCTTGAAATTAGTGCAAGCATGTCTGTGAGATTTTCTGTAACAAGGCTGTTGACGACAAATGTTTTGAATGCTATGTAGAGGAACAAACCACCGAGTATCCCGACTGTAACTGGAATCCCGATGCTCGTCGGCAGGACGGGCGATTTCTTTTTGTGCAGATCAAGCCCCACGAGGCGTATTGCTTTGAAGAAACGAATGAACCATGGAGTTATGAATACAGTTACGATAAGCGCTGTAGCGATCGATGCAAACAGAGTGAAGTCTGATATGATTGTCGTTGCGACTGTAGTGGCTGCCATAATTAACCATCAGTAAATTATTTCATAAATAGCTGTTCCGTCGCAGCCTCCTTGCTGGCCGCAGGTAATATAATCAGGGCCGTTTTCAAAGATAGGCTTGAAAGTTTCGGGACTGACCATCAATGCGTCGATGAAACCAGTCCAATAACCTCCACTGATTTTCTGCTGAGTGATGCTAAACTTCTGGACAAAGATGTGGGTGAAGCCGTTTGCGTTGAGGCGGACTTTCATCAGTTCGACATTCTGGCTGAGCAAAATATCCGAGCCGTCAGCCAGATCCCACTGCGCCTGCCGTTCGCAATTGTAAACAGTCGGAGCGGTGTTGAACGAAAGCAAAACCGCGTCTTGTGGCAAGTTCTGCTTTGCCCAATTGCATGCTTCTAGAAATGCCGGAGAGAACTGCTTGACCCCGGCGAGCGTTTCAAGCCGGTTGCGGAGGTTGAAGAACGAAAGTATCACGACGAAAAATATCATGATCCAGACAGCTTCTCTGTGATATCTTTTCAGAAACTCGGCAATTTCATTTGCGTACAATCCTGCGAACAGCGCGACTATTGGCGTGGAAGAAACCAAATTTCTCATCAGGTCCTCCACCCTTCCGCTGACTGACTGGTAGAATATCAGCAAAAATACGAGGAGTGCGACGAACAGCAGAATGTCATTCGTCTCTCTTTTGTATGCTGACAGGACAAGTCCAGCTATTGCGAACAGTGGAACAAGGAACAGGTAGCCATATGCAAAATTGAAGTAACTAATAATTCCGAACCTGAAAAATTCATACTCCGCAGTTCTCCCGCTCAGCACGCCTTCGAATGTGAACTGAGGTTTGTAGTCGGGCTGGAGCATGCAGTTGCTCGTGCTGAAGATGTTGGGAAACTGGCATGTCGGAGTTTTGTAGTAGACGATGTTTCTGAAGAAGTACGGCGAAAGTATGACAGCAAAGATAATTATCGCAGGCAGCCAGAATTTTATCACACCGATTATGTTTCTCTTCTGAAACATCTGGTAGAGAAACGCGAGCCCGAAGAAAGGAATCGTGATGAAGCCAGAAGCGTCTGTAAGTACGGACAACGCTGCGAAAATCCCTGCAAGGAAAATATATTTTCTTCTTTGACGCTTGAAGGCGAGGGATGTGACGAGAAAGGTGAGCGAGATGAAAAGGACAAGAAGAGCTTCTGGATAGAGAAGTACGGAATAAGTTATGAAAGACGGGACGGACATTGTCATCACTGACGTGGCAATGGCGGTGTTCTGTGAGTATAGACGACTAACAAGAACGTAAATCGCCAAGCTGGTAAGAACTGCGATGAACGGGACTAGAAACTTTACAATCGTTTCGCTGAAGCCTAGCAAAAAGTAAAAGCTTCCTTGAAGAATGTTCCATTCAGGCGAACGGAAGAACCCGCTCTTGAAAATATTCGTGCCGACTTGGGGCATGTACACCGGATAGTCCTGGTGGGCGGCAATCCAACGGGCAAGATGCGTGTGAAGTGCTTCATCACCGAACGCAATGGGCGAGTTGAAAGTCACGCTCATCTCAAGAAAAGCGGCAACTCCGAGAAAGATAAGCAGGACGAAAAACTTTAGTTTTTTCATGTCAATGACAATTTCTGTTTCGACCATATTCTCAACTTAGCTTGTTTACTCAATTTTAATTTTATATGTATTAGATTTTTTTAAGGATAAGAATATTAAATAGCAAGAGTAGAAGTGTTGCGATGGAAATCAGATAAAAGACCGAAAAGTATTCCGGATCCTCGAACTTCATTGTTATTTTGCAGCTTCCGACAAAGTCGCTGTTGAATTTTATCAGGCCGTTCTCATCGTAGGAAATTTCCGGATGGTAGTTGTTGACCGCAAGTTTCCACGAAGGATGATAACTTTCCTTAATTACGGCGACTCCTTTCTGGCAGCTACTGTCTATTTCTATCGTGTCCCCGGATTTTGCAACCTTGCTCTCTACGGAATTTCCGTTGAACTCGACGTATGTGGATTTAGGAACAATCTCGTACGCGACGAACATGCTATCGTTCAGAATCTGCTTGAACCTCGGATTCTTGAAATAGTTCACAAACTCTTCCGAATTTTTATTGACGACCACATAGTTGATGTAGCCAGCCTTCAGAAGCGTGTAGTAATCGTCCTTGTTTGTGCCGAGAGGATGGCTGACAGTGTCGATGTAATTCGACTTCTCTCCTGCCGCCTTTCCAATGAGCTGCGATTCGTCATGCCACCCCCTGATGTTTTCCTGGTCATTCATCGGCGACAAAATCACAGAGTAAAAGTTTTTCATCTCGTTCGGGCTGTTGGTATATGCTGAGCCAAGAGGGAAGAAAATAACCCTTCCGTCATTAGGAATGTTCGGATATTCTGGAAAATCGAAAACTTGTGGTCGAATTAGAAGATAGGTCGCGACCAGCAGCAGGACAAAAAATGCCGAAACTATGAGGCGGAATTTTTTATTAATCAGGCTCAGACCTTCTGCCGCGATGAACGAGAAAGGAACAGCCATGAAAATCACCGAACGCTTGTAGCGGACGAAGAAGAACATGAACAGTATGAATAACGCGAGAAGGATGAAGTCGCGGGTCGTTTTGTCCTTGTAACGCGTCAGCGCGAGCAGCGAAATGACTGCCATGAAGGCGGCGAGAACAATGAGGAGAATCGGTTCTAGGCTGCTCGCATAAAATGGGGACTGCAGAACGGATGTGCTGATGCGGTAAGTTATGTCGCCAAGATACACGTCTCCGACAGCGCGCAGGAACAGGCCGCTTTCGTCAGTCGTCAGGGTTTCAAGGAAGAACGGAGCGGACCACCATGCCGTGAGAGCGAGCGTCAATACTCCGACCGAGGCAAGTTTCTTTATAGTTCCGAAATTGGTTTTGTATATCAGCGCCCATGCAGAGGAAATCATGACGAAGAGGAAAGTTGTGGTGTGGTGAGTGAGGAGCGACAGGGTGAGCAGCATCGACGCTATTGCCAGGTTGAAAAATTTTCCGGTATCAAGGCTTCTCTTCAGAAATTTCCAGTAAAGAATCGAGAAGAAAACATTTATCAGAGTCGGAAATCTTCCGTCGGCAAGAAAGTATGCAAAAATCGGGATAAAGGAAAATGTCAGTAGCGCAACCAGTTCTTTTTCTTTCGTAAGTTTGAATTCCCTCATGAAGGCGTAAAACGCCAGCGGCGACAGCACTAGGAACAAATCATTCATGAATTTGTATGCAAGAAGAACGCCGGCAACTTTTGCCAGCGCGCCTGTAATGAGGAAAGCGACCGGCGGGTAATATCGAAAGAAAGGATAGCCCGCATACCAGAAGTTGTTCCACTTCATGAGCCCTTGCGTGACGACGAACCAAGTGTTCGACAGGAAGTGGGCCACGTCCGTGCCGCCAGGGATGAGAGTGTTGTCAAGAGGAAATGCCGCGACAAACTTCACGACGACGATAGCGACCAAAGAAATTATTAAAAGTTTATCTGCCTTCATATCAACTACTATTAAAATATAAACGTTAAATTTTATGTGTTAAACATGCAAAGCTTTTTGAAACCCATCTTTAAAAGAATTGAAATTCCGCTTCTGCTCGGAATAATCGGACTGGCGATTTTTCTCCGGCTTACGACGGCAAACGTCTCGGAACTGCTTGATTACGACCCGTGGTGGTTCTTCAGGCACGCGCAGGAGATTCTCAGCAACGGCTTTCTGCCTCCCAAGTGGGACATTCTCAGTTATTTCCCTCCAGGCCGCGCGGTCGATTATCAGCTCGGCTGGCCTTACACTATTGCAATTTTCTACAAGCTCACGCAAAGCGTCATGCCGGCGCTGACTCTCACGCAATTCTCAATTTACTGGATAGCAATTTTCTCCGCTGTTTGTGCAGTCCCTGCATATCTCGTCGGAAGAATGGTCACAAACAAGTGGGGAGGGCTCGTCACAGCTTTCATTTCAACTATATCGATAACTTTTCTCGCAGTCTCGATGGCAGGCTATCCGGACTCTGACGCGGTCGACGTCTTCTACACATTCCTCACGATTCTCACAACTCTTTACGCGATAAAGCAGGACCCGAAGACGAAGAAGGGAATTGCCGCAATACTCATCGCCGTCGTCAGCTACTGGCTCTTCGCTTTCAACTGGAACAGCAGCTGGTACATCTATTACATCTTCCTCGGCTTCATTCCGATTTACCTCTTCTTCCAAATCGTTGAGTCATTGATATCTAGGCAGCCTGTCGCAGTAGGAAAAAAAATAAAGGATGCCATGCCGATCATCGTCGCAATTATTTTGACAGGCGTTATAGGAACTGCCGCTTCATTCCTCACTGAAGGTTGGCCTTTCAATACGATCAACCCAATACAGCAACTTCTCAACGGCTTCAATTTCCTCAGCGGCCAAGCCCTCATCGTCAACATCTCAGTCGCAGAGCTGCAGCCGATAAACGTTTTCTCGCGCGAGGGACTTCTTCAAGTTTTCAGCCGCGTCGGCTTCGCTCCGGCAATTCTCGCACTGCTGATTTTTCCATTCCTCTTCATCAAGTTCTGGTACAAGAAGAAAATCACGCTGATGGAGTATTTCGTAATCATCTGGATGATTTTCTCACTCTGGCTCATCACTCGAGGCGTGCGTTTCTCATTGCTATTTTCCCTGGCAGTTGCGACTTCTGCCGGCTTGATTATTGGCGAGCTCGTTGAATTTCTGAAACAGAAGAAGAATTTGTTTTTGGTTGCCACAGTCTACGGGCTGATAATTTTCGGAATGATTTGGTATGTTTCCGACTCGCTGCAATTCTCTCAAACAACCAGCGGGCTTGACATCGGCGACAACTGGAGGCAGGCATTGAACTGGATAAAGGACAGCACTGACAAGAAAGCGCTGATCGCGACATGGTGGGATCCTGGCCATATCATCACAGGCTTTACAGGTCGCCGCGTGCACGCCGATGGGGCGCACTGCACTCCGGAAAGCTGCATTCCTTACAACCACAACGTCCGAATACAAGACATGGGCCGCATATTCGCGACAAGCAACGAGGATGAGTCGCTACAGATTCTGAAGAAATACGAGCAGCTCACGCCGCAGGATTGCCAGCTAGTAAAAACTACTTTTGGAAGCGTTGTTCCTGACGAGGCGTGCGACAAAGTTCCTGAAATGTATCTCATTGCCAGCGCAGACCTCATCGGCAAGTACTACTGGCTGAGCTTTTTCGGCACAGGAACGGGCAGGAGTTATGTCCAGCTTCCACTGTCGAACTATGGAGTCGACCAGCAGGGCAACATCGCAGCTTACTATTACGGCGGCGGGGCCATTGTTGTTGCGATAAGAAATGAGAGTTATGTCCCAATTTTGAACAACAAAGTGATTGCCAATGAAATCATCTACTACAAGGACAACAAGCCGGTGACGCAGACTTTCAACACGTCAGACACAGTGCAGGGAACGGTGTGGGTCGAGCCCAGCTTCGGTTCGGCAATCTTCATGGAGCCAGACGTCAAAAACTCGGTGTTCACAAAACTCTTCTTCTTCGACGGCGAAGGTCTGAAAAACTTCCAGCTCGTCTTCAACAACGGCGAAGTTAAGATATTTAAAGTCAATTTGTAATTCTTACCCTAGTGGTTCAATGAAAATAATGATCAGTAGTGACTTGGCCCCACCCTACGTATAAAAAAGTAGAAAGGCGGCGGCGAGTCTTACGTCATCAACGTGGCGTCAGGAATGGTTAAGGAAGGACACGAAGTCCACTGGCTGACCGCACGCATACCGGACACTGCTCAAGACGAGGACTACAGCGGGATAAAAATCCACCGCACGCGAATACTTTTCCAGAAGCAGTACAAATTCCCAGGCCGCCTCACATACGCCTTCACATCAATCCCAGTCGCGGTCAACATGGCGAAAAACATGGACGTGCTCCAGTTCAACACGTTCGTCGCCGGCATCACGGGCTGGCTGATTGCAAAACTCGCACGCAAGCCGTCAGTCCTTTTCTGCCACGAGTTCTTCGGCCACAAATGGAAGCATCTCGGCCAGAATATCGTCGAGCGCACACTCTACCCGTACGTCGAAAAACTAATCGTTCGCATGCCTTACGACGCGTTCGCATGCCCGTCTGAATACAGCAAACAGACTCTCATCGATGCAGGCGCCCCGGCAGACAAAATTTTTGTCATTCCTCACGGAATAGATTTCGCGATTTTCAACTCCGAGTCGAGAAATAAGGGAGAAGAACTCCGCAGGAAACACGCGCTGGAAAATCACAAGCTGTTCGGCTTCACAGGCCGTTTGAACATAAAGAAAGTCGGCCACTCGAAAAACATCGTCGGCCTGCTCAAGGCGGCAAAAATTGTCATGGAAAAGATGCCAGACGCGCGGCTTGTCTTGGGAGGAAGCGGTTTTGAAGAACTCGGGCCAAAACTAAAAGAACTGGGTATAGAAGACAAAACAATCTATCTAGGCACACGCCCACGCGAGGAAGTTCCGCATTTCTTCAACATGCTCGACGTTGTCGTCTGTCCGGCGCTGGCAGAAGGTTTCTGCTTCATGATCGGCGAGGCGCTCGCATGCGGTCGCCCGTCAGTCGCGACAGCGCTTGGCGCCCACAACGAGAGGATTGTTCACGAGGACACAGGTCTGCTCTCGAGCGAAACCCCTGAGGCTCTTGCTGATGCGATTGTGAAAATTTTGAACGACAAAGAAATTGCTGAAAAGTTTGGTCGCCGCGCAGCTGAAGAGACGAAAAAACTGACTTGGGAAAACTCCATCCGCAAACATTTGGAAGTTTATCAGAAAGTCATGGATGAATATAAATCAAAGAAATAAGAATTTTATTTCATGAGTTTGCCACTCGTTCCTTTCGAGAGAATTTTGAAAAAGGCAGGAGCCAAGCGCGTGTCGCACGAAGCTCTCGAAGAATTTTCCAAAGTCATCGAGGACAAACTCTTCATCGTGGCTAAAGAGGCCTCCGCGCTGGCAAAACATGCAGGAAGAAAAACGATAATTTCTGAAGACATCAGGCTTGCGAGAAGGAAGATTTATTGAGCTTTTTTCTCTCCTGAGCCAAAGAATGTGTCATATGCAACAACTTTTGCACCGATTTCAGTGTAACCGCACCTTTCAAGCAACGTATTTTTGACTTCTGTTATACCCCTTCCCTCATCTCTCAAATATTTGGCGAACTTTCTTGCAGCCCTAGCAGATCCCTGCATACCGCTCGTTATTTTAAAATTCGGATTAGAAATAAGTCCTTTGTATAATTCGAGCGCTAACTCATCCGTTCTAGTCATAAAATTATCATGGACTAAAACTATTTATTCCACTTTCCTTTTACCATCTTTTGCTCATAATCAGCATTTTAATTCTATTCACACCATCAATCTCCTCTATCACGTGCGCACTTCCATTCGGCACAAGCTCTTTCCATTTTTTATTTTCAGCCATCAATTTTCGAATTTCCTCAGCAGTTACATCCTTCTCGTAAATCGGCAAAGTCTCAATTTGCAACCCGGCATCTTGGAAGGCTTTGATTTTTCTCTCGTCCCAATCGCTCACGCCGATGCGAAAATGAACAGCGTCTTTCGGTATGTAGTCGTACCATTTTTCCGGATGCTCGAGCGGAAACGGAACGATGTTCACGCGCTTTAAATCAGCACCGGCGTCAATCAAACTTTCTTTTATCATTCTCATGCGTTCCTCGAACGTGAAAGGATTTTCTTCAGCGCTTTTCTTGAACTCAGTTATCCCGCCGACGATGCCGAACGTCATGCCGGTCTCGAAATTTCTTATCCCTACGTACAGCGTCTCGCAGCGTTCCATGCACATCATCACAGCTTTCAAGTGGCCCTTGTGGAACGGCTGGAAGCGTCCATAAAAAACCCCGTTTTTGAATTTCACTTTTATTCGTTACTCCTATGAATTAGAAATAGTTGCGAAAAGCTTAATTGTTCTTCCGGCTTAATAATTACGCTAACTTCCTTCCAGTTTGGTGGTTCTATGGACAGCGAGCAAGTTATAGAAGAAATTTTAAAGAAGACGAGTTTCAGCAGAGACGAGATCAGGCAGAAAATCGAACGCAAGCAGAAGGAGCTTGGAGGTCTTGTGTCAGCGGAAGGCGCGGCGCACCTCGTTGCGAAAGAGTACGGGCTTGACTTGCTGAGCAACAGCGAGAAAAGAAAGCTCCAGATAAAAAACATCATAAGCGGAATGAAAAACGTCACGTTTGCAGGAAGGATTTTCCGCGTTAGCAACATAATCGATTTCAAGCGGGCGGACGGAAGCAGCGGCCGCGTGGTCAACGTCTTTCTCGGCGACGCGACAGGAGTTTGCAAGGTCGCGCTGTGGAACGACCAGGTCAGACTCGTCGATGAGGAGACGGTCAAAATCGGGGATGCGATACAAATAATCGGCGGGCTGGCAAAGGAAAATGTTTACGGGGATATGGAAGTTTCGCTAGGCAAATTCGGGAAAATTACAACTGCGGACGGGACAGAACTGCCAACAACGGAGGAGCTGGCCAAAAACCTTGTATCACCCCAAATTCAACGAACGAACATTTCAAACATCGTGCCAGGAAACTTCGAAGTGAAGGCAACTGTCGTCGACGTTTTCAAAGGAAATTTTATTTTTTCCGTCTGTCCTCTTTGTGGGGGCAAGGTCGAGATTAACGCTGCGGAAGGAAAGGCGAGATGTGCAGAGCATGGAGAAGTTGATGCAAGCAACGCGCTGGTAATTAATACGGTTGTTGACGATGGGACTGCCGATTTGAGGGCGATTTTCTTCCGCGACAAGGCCGAGAGGCTGATAGGCATGATTGCTGATGACATTGCCGTTTTGACTACAGAGAAAAGATACGAGTGGGCGAAAGAACGCGCGCTGGGAAAGGAGTTGCTACTCGTCGGAAAAGTCAAAAAAAACAAAGTATTTAACCGACTCGAGCTGCTCGTGGACGAAGTTAAAGAAATAAATCCTTTGGAGGAGAGTAAAAGAATAGCCGAAGAAATTGAGCTCAAGTTGGGTGTATGAGTCTGGTGTGTGAAATGACTGAAATGAGCAAGCAAGAACTTGAAAACGCAATAAGAAAAGTAGCAAAGGATAGTCAATTACAAACAAAACATATTTCAGCAGCTAAAGAATTAATTTCATTGTTATCTTACGCAACAAGCTCTTATAGACGTGTCGAAGAATATTTACAAAAATTACCTCCAAATATTAGAGAAGAAGTAATTGGTAATTTATCTTCAAAAGAGCTTATAGCCAGTGAAGGACCGAAATATTACCTAACACAAAAAGGAGAACGTGAGGATATACTTCAAATAATGTTCGACAGTTTATTATCCAGTTACAAGAGGATGATATGATTAAAATGACAAATAAAAAAGACATTTCAATCGAAGACATTCCAGGAGTAGGAGAGAAGACTGCCGAGAAGTTGCGTTCGGTTGGTTACACAGATTTGATGAGCATTGCAGTTATGCCGGCGAGCGATCTGGCTGCAATAGCGGAAATTGGTGAGGGACAGGCGCAAAAAATTATTTCTCAAGTTCGCGAGATGCTTGACATCGGTTTTGAGACAGCTGATAGAGTTGCAGAGAAAAAGAAAACTGCTGCAAAAATCACGACAGGAAGCAAAAATCTTGATGCAATTTTCGGCGGTGGAATTGAAACCCAGGCGATAACAGAAAGTTATGGAGCATTTGGCAGCAGCAAATCTCAACTTGCATTTCAACTGGCAGTTAATGTACAGTTGCCACAAAGCAAAGGCGGTCTCGCAAGAAATGTTTTGTTTATTGACACGGAAAACACGTTTTCGCCGACAAGAATAGTTAGCATGGCAAAGGCCTCTGGACTTGATCCAGAAAAAGTTTTGAAGAACATTTACATTGCAAGAGCCTATAATTCGGAACACCAAATTCTTTTGCTCGAAAAAGCGCAGGAAATGATTGAAGAGAAAAACATCGGTTTGGTTATCATTGACTCACTGACATCGCATTTCAGGTCCGACTTCGTTGGACGAGGTGAGCTGGCTGAGCGTCAGCAAAAACTAAACAAGCACTTACATAACTTGCAGAGACTGGCAGATGCGCACAACCTCGCGATTTACATTACAAACCAAGTTATGGCTGACCCGTCAGTTTTGTTTGGCGATCCGTTGCGCCCAATCGGGGGTCACGTTTTGGCACATCAAAGCACATATAGAATTTACGTTAGACGAGGAAGAGAAGGCATGCGTGTGGCGAAAATGGTAGATGCACCAAACTTGATTGAGGCAGAGGCTGTTTTCAAAATAACTGAGGACGGTATTCGCGATCCTGACTACGAGCCTGTGTCTGTGCAGCCGAAGAAAGAGTAAAAAATATCAATCTAGGGTAATCGAATGACAATGGAAGATGAAATGATTGGTGCTGCTAACTTGGTTGCAGCAGCTTACGAAAGACTTAATGCACAAAATTCTGGTCATGAATTATTGAAATATGTGAAAATTACAAGAAAAAGTATTAAAATTTCAGATGAACATGTAAAAGAATTTGATGAAAAATTTTCAGACACAAACAGAGGTTTGGGTGGTCGCGGTCATGATTACGTACCTGAAATTTGCCATCCTATTTTTCAACTAGTACGGTATGAAAGAGCATTAAGTGAAGCAGCTAAAAACTAATTTTCTATAACAATACGAATAAGATAGATATGGAAATTATCAAGCGAGGAGCAGAAGCAATTCTTTACATCAACACTTTTGAGGACCAGAAAGTTCTTGTTAAAGAAAGAATAAAGAAGAATTATCGCATTTTGCAGATTGATGAGAAAATTCGGAGGCTGAGGACGAGGAAAGAAGTCAAGCTGATGACAGCTGCGAGAAAAATCGGCGTGCTGACCCCGACTATTCTGCATGTCGACTACCCGAAAAACAAGATTTACATGGAGTTTATCGACGGAACTGTTGTGAAGGATTTTCTCAACTCGACTGCCGTGACGGAAAGGCAAATAAAAGAAGTTTGCGAGAAGATAGGAACGGCGATTGGCAAGTTGCATTCGACAAATATTTTTCATGGCGACTTGACGACGAGCAACATGATTCTGCGTGGGGAGGAGCTGTACTTTATTGACTTCGGGCTTGGCGAATACTCTAGACGCATAGAGGACAAGGGGGTTGATATGAACCTGCTATACGAAGCACTGTCGTCAACGCATTTCAAAATTTTAAGTTTGTGCTGGCAAACAATAATTAAGGCTTACAGTAAAGAATATAAAGAAGCGGAAGCAGTTATTGAGAAGGTGAAGGAAATTGAAGCTCGGGCTAGGTATGCTAAGAGGAAAGGACAGGTATGAGACTGCCGAGAAGTACAGTATAGCAGGCATTTTGTTTGGTGCGCTGCTTCTTGCTGCTGGTATCGGTCTGACTACGCTCTCAACGACCGGCTTTCCTGTCATAATGGCAATGCTCGGAAGCTTTATCGCATTTGTCGGGACGATTGCACTTATTGTCGTGTGGCTATGGTCGGAATTTTCTGGTGCTGAATAATTTTTCATGTGAATGGTGAAAAAAATGGCAAGGATGCATTCTCGAAAGAAAGGACGACACGGAAGCAAGCGCCCACCGGTAAAGATGCTGCCGAAATGGGCTCGCGCGAACAAAAAGGATGTTGAAGAAACAATTCTCAAGTTGGCAAAAGAGCGTTACAATTCTGCTGTCATCGGCCAGATATTGCGTGACCAGTACGGAATTCCAAATGTGAAGATGCTGATAGGAAAAACCGTGACGCAGGTGATGAAAGAGAATAATTCTTATCCAAGCATACCTGAGGACATGCTCAGTCTGCTGAAGAAGGCCGTGCTGGTGCGATCGCACATGGAAAAGCACAGACAGGACTACCACTCACAACACGGATTGCAAAATCTCGAATCGAAAATCAGACGTCTTGGCAAGTATTACTCTAGAACAGGCGTACTGCCGAAGGGCTGGAAATACAGTCCAGAAGAAGCAAAGCTGCTTGTACAGAAAGGCTAAAAAGTATTTAAGCTTAATTTCATTCTTAAATAGCATGTCAGCCGAAATAAACGAGCCTGTAGTTTTAATAGTCAAAAAAGAATACGCAGACCAAGTTCTCAAAAAATTGAAAGAAGAAACTACAATGGAATTTCAAGATAAGAATATGGCAACAATAATAGGTGATGCGCAAGTATTTTTAGCAAGGTCTGGATATGTAGCAATGGTTTTAAATTTATTTTCCAGATCAACTTATGGCGAAAATTCTGGAAGAAGGTTAGAAGACACTAATGTTGGAAAAGCAACTCTTTATAAAACGCCTCAACAATCTTAAATCTCTTCTCAAACTTCTAAAGTAATAGAAAAGATATGTTCGAAGAGCAAGTGCAAAGAACATCAAAAATTTTCAAGGCCGTAGCGAAACAGAAGAAGGTTAAGCTGTTTTCGCATCTCGATGCTGACGGGCTTTGTTCAGCAGCCATTATGACAAAGATGATGCTTAGAGAAGGAATTAATTTTGAGTTGAAGATTGCCAAGCAACTGACAAGAGACGTTATAGAAAAAATTGAAGCTGGAGAGAATGATATTTTGCTTTTTACCGATTTAGGCAGCGGACAGTTGAAAGAATTGCAGAAGTTTTTCGACAAGACGCAGGTTTTCGTTCTCGACCATCACGAGCCGCAGAAAATCGCGCACATAAATTTGTTTCATATGAACCCACTTGCCTTTGCTGAAGAAGGAATCAGCAGTTCGATGATCAGTTATCTTTTCGCAAGAAACATCAACGCGGCGAACGGGAATTTGGTTGACCTTGCGACTGTCGGAGCGGTCGGTGACGAGCAAGACGAGAAGTGGGAGTTCAAGGGATTTGCACGCAAGATCGTTGAAGAAGGAGAAATTTTGGGAAAGATAAAAATCAGCAAAGGAATGCGCCTATACGGTCGCAACACAAGACCGATTCACAAAGCACTTGCAAACAGTTTCGACCCTTTCATTCCTGGGATAAGCGGAGACGAATCAGCAGCAGTCCAGTTTTTGTCCGAGCTTGGAATTGACGTGAAAAATAATGATGAATGGAAAAAACTGAAAGACCTGACAACGGAGGAACAGCAGAAGCTTGCATCGGCAATAATCATCGAAAGGATGAAACTCACTGACGCAGCGGCAGAGGATATTTTCGGCGACAACTATACGCTTGTCGGCAGGTCGCTCGAGCTGGGAGATGCGAGAGAGTTTGCGACTTTGCTGAATGCGTGCGGACGACTCGGGCGGTATGACGTTGCTTTGAGAATTTGCCTGAACGACGCGACTGCTGTGCTGCTCGCGAATGAGATTTTGGAACAATACAGAATGATTTTGAGCCAGTCGCTTGAGATTTTCCGCGCTAATCCGCAGATTGCTGACAAGACGAAATTTGCAAACTATCTGCTTTTTGGAAGTATGATTCCGGACACCATTGTCGGGACGATAACTTCTATCGCGCTGAACTCGGAGATGATTGACAAGACGAAGCCAGTGCTGGCGTTTGTTGACACGGAAAACGATATGGTGAAGATTTCTGCACGTGTTGGAAAGGGAAGCAGCGAAGTAAAGAATATAAACCTTCGCGACGTTGTAGTTTTTGCTGCAGCCGCGGTCGATGGCGAAGGCGGCGGACACAAGCTTGCTGCCGGCGCATTGATTGCCAAAGGAAAGGAAAAGGAATTTATTAAAGCTGCTGATAATGTTATAGAAGAACAATTACGATAAGGAAGAAGAGCGATAAAAAAACGGTAAGGCAAAAAGAAAAGGTGTCGGTGGAAAAGAAATATGGCAGCCACTAAGGCAAAGGGAAAGGGAAAGGGAAAAGCAAAGGAATGGTACTCGTTGATAGCTCCGAGACTTTTCGGCGAAAGCGAGATAGGAAGGACGATGGCATCTGACCCGGACAAGCTTGCTGGTCGTCGTATAAGCCTGAGCTTGATAGAGGTTGCAAACAACCCTTCGAAATTTTACATGAAATTCACTTTCAAGGTGAAGAAGGTCGACGGGACGAAGGCGTTTGTCGATTTTGACGGATCTGAAATTCTGCACGACTACATTTCACGAATGATTTTGCGGCACGTGCGAAGAATTGACACAGTGCAGGACTTGACGACGAAGGATGGGGTTAAGATTCGCGTGAAAGGCCTGGCAATCATTTCGAGAAGGATAAAGAGCAGCATCGCAGGAAAAATAAGAAACCAGATAAGGGAGATGATGAAGGAAGGCGTGGAGAACTCCAGTTTCGAGGATTTTGTGGAAAAGATCATGACGGACGAAATAAAGATGACGATACTGCGCACGGCGCGTCGGACTTATCCTGTAAGAAATTTTGAGATAAGAAAGACAGAAATTCTTTAACTTTATTTTAAATACTTCGTTTAATAAAAAAACTTTATGACCATGGTTATATTAAATAAGTTAAAAGAAAAAGCAGCAGCTACCTATAGACGGTATGGAACAGTTGAAATTACAGAACAATACTTACTAAATAGGGAAAATCGAAACTTGACATCTAAAGAAAAATTTATAGCTTTTACATACGAAGACAGAAGAAATTCAATCATTTCAAGAGTAGCGCACATAATTTTTTTGACGTCAGTGCCTCCATATTTCAGAGAAGTAGCAAAATATGTGGCACACAAGAAATGGAAATTGGGACAACTGCAGGAAATGCGCGTAAGAGATTTATTTTAATTTTTAAAGAACGTAAGGACCGAGAATGTTGATGAGGATAATTGCGAAAGTTATTATCGAAAGACCGTTGACCAGACTCGGCATGTTCTTCTTGAAAATGACTTTGAAAATTTCCTCGTAGACTAGGCCACCGTCAAGCGGTTTTATTGGCAAGAGGTTGACAAGACCGATGCCGATGTTGAGGAAGGCAACCCACACGAAGAGCCGGTAAAACCATTCTATAGAGCCGCTGAAAACGCCTGCCTGGGAAGTGACGGAGAAGAAGGTGAACGGATTGGCAATTCCGATATAACTTTGGTCGGGTTTGTCAGGGCTTGCAGCTGTTGCAAAGCGGAACTCGCCTTCTGTGGTTTTTATTACGGCGAACTGTCCGGGTCGGACGTTGCCCATTACAGCGCGGAAATCGTCGGTGTTGTGAATTTTCTGGTCGTTTATTTCAACTATCACTCCTTTCAAGCTGGCTGCCATCGCCGGCGAGCTGTCGACCAACGACTCGTAGCTGACGCCGCTCTGTATGTAAAAAGTCTGGAAAATTGCCATGGAAATGACAGTCGCAAGCGCGAAGATGAGGATGTTCGCGAAGCTGCCTGCGGCGTAGATTTTTAGTTTCGTCATGCTGCTGCTCTTCTTCAGCTGGCGTTCGTCTGGCTCGACAAACGCTCCTGGCAGAACGACAAGCGACAGCAGTCCAAACGATTTGATTTTTATGTTTTCAGCCCTCGAAACGAACGCGTGCGCGAGCTCGTGCGACAAAAGGACGATGAGCACTCCGATTATCCAGTACCAGAAAGGCACGCACAGCGCGTAACTGCAGATTGTTGTCGAAGGCACGCTTGGGATTATTGGCTGCAGGCCTGGGCGTGCTTGGTCAGGGTTTGCCAAGATGCTGTAGCCCGACTGGATGATGAGGTAAAAAGAGCCGAGTGAAGCTATGATTCCGACTACGAGCGCGGCGTAGCCGAAGATGCTGAAAAAGGTTTTGTGCGCGTCGCCGACTTTGTAGATCCATTCCTTTCCCTTGTGCATGCGCCTGATCAGCACTCCGTACTTGAACTCAATGTTTTTCCTGTCGCGGATCGCCAGAATGACAAGGAGGATAAGAAAGGCTATTGTCGACAGGCTCTCGAAGTCTGTTGGGATAGGAAAATTCGCCATGATAACTCACTTTTTAACACACTTTTAATTGCTTTTTGCTAAACTTTTGTTAAACTTTGTTGAAAATACTTAGAAATCTAACGCATTATATCTTTATAAATTTGCTTTTTTCTAGTGGTTACGCTTTGAAAAATATATTTTCAACAATAGAAATTCGTTTATATACTATTTCCGAAATTCATTTTCGCTATAATTTGCTCTTCTAAAATTTAGAGTGGGTTAAAACAGTGGAGAATACATCTGACGTTGAATCTGACGTTATATTTGATGTCAATTTGGCAAATTTAGCATCGTTTGGGAGTAAATTTCAATGCAGAGACATTGCGGTGTCAGCTTTGCACCAGCTGCACGGAGAAGCAGAAATACGTCCGTCGCTTTCGTTGGTCGTATAACTACTTTTGCTACTAATTCTTCTATCTTCTCGACAAGCTTTCGGGGTTGCTGAGGACTGATGAGTTATGGATGGAGTCGACTTGAGCCAACGCGTGGAATTTTTGGGCAAGCAGGGACTTCGCATACCGAGGATTTTCACAAGGTCTGGTCAGGATCCGCTGCAGACGGTTGAATGGGAGTACCGCTCTTCTGCGATTAAAAACCCAGACGGCAGCGTAGTTTTTGAGATGGGCAACATCGAAGTCCCGAAATCTTGGTCGCAGGTCGCGCTCGACGTCACCGCCCAGAAATATTTCAAGAAGGCCAGCATTCCGCAGTTCGACAAAGATGGAAAGCAAATTTTCGACGAGTTCGGCAAGCCAGTGTTCGGGCCGGAAAGATCTGTCCGCCAAGTTTTGAAACGGCTTGCAGGATGCTGGAGGCACTGGGGAGAGAAGTTCGGCTATTTCGCATCTCCGGAAGACGCGCAGGCTTTCGAGGAAGAGCTGCTATTCATGCTTGTTCATCAAACGGCTTCTCCCAACTCGCCCCAATGGTTCAACACAGGACTGCACTGGGCCTACGGCGTGACAGGATCCAACAAGGGAGCGTGGTTCGTCGACCCGCTAACAAAGGAGCTTGTCCAGTCGCAAGACGAATATTCACACCCCCAAGCTCATGCATGTGCGGATTACTATACAATTGTTTATACAGATAACGGCCCGAGGTTTATTGGAGAAATTGTTGAAAATAATTTAATTGACAAAAAAGTTTTCGATGGTGAAAAGTTTGTAGAAATTCTTGCTACAAAATATAACGGAAAAAAGAAAGTTTACAAGATAAAAACTAAGAATGGTAATTTTGTAGAACTTACTGGTGACCATCTCGTTTTTGCTTCTGAAACGCGGCTAAAAGATGGCGGAAAATATGCTTGGTTTCAAGTACAGGAATTAAAACCGGAAATGAAAATTGTTCAACCAATAGTAAAGAATGCAGTTGAAAAAGAAGTTGACGAAAAAGAATTGGCAAAGGCCAGACTTGTCGGTTGGATAATAGGTGATGGTTTTTCAGGAAAACTAGGAGATTCTATAGGATTTCAAATAGTAACGGTTACCGCAGAGGAGCATGATTCAATAATAAAAGATATAAAAACTATTTTTGGAGAAGAAGTTTCCTATTGGGTGACTAAATTTGAAACGCAAAACAAGTCATTACAGGGAAAAAGAATAAATTTAGTTGGTGAAAAGGCAAAAACTTTCTTGTATAAATATAATCTATTAAATAAAACTTCTAGAACAGTAGAAGTGCCTGAAGAAATTTTAAAGAATAATGAACTAGTAATAAGAGAATTTTTAAAAGCACTTTTCCAAGCCGATGGCTGTGTAAGGATTAGAGAAAATTCAGGAAAAATAACTCTCACAACCGTTTCTGAAAAGCTTGCGTTTCAGATTTTGCAATTGTTAAATATTTTAGGAATATACTCGCGAATTAACATAGAAGAAGAGAAGAGAGAAAATAGAGCAAATCCGAACTATTTGAATATTTCATATGGAAATTCAAGAGAAATATTTCAACAATTAATTGGTTTCATTTCGTCTAACAAAATAGAAAAATTAGCACTGTTAAATAAAAGCGTCATGAATTCAAAAAACGTCCCTATTTTTAGAGAAGAAACAATTGTTAGTATTGAGGAAGTTGGAACACGAGATGTATATGACATACAAACAGAAAGCGGAAGATTTCTTGCAAATGGTATAATAGTCCACAACTGTTTCATCCAGCCTATAAATGATGATTTGCTCAATGAAGGCGGAATTTATGATCTCGTCAGAAAGGAAGCGCTTATTTTCAAACACGGCAGCGGTAGCGGCACGAACTTTTCCACGCTGCGTGCCAAGGGGGAGCCGCTTTCCGGAGGTGGCGTTTCTTCCGGGCTGATGACCTTCCTGAAAATTTTCGATGTTTCGGCGAGCAGCGTCAAGTCTGGAGGCATCACGCGCCGAGCTGCAAAGATGGTTATTTTGAATATCGATCACCCGGAGATAGAGAATTTCATAAATTGGAAAGTCAATGAAGAAAGGAAAGTTGCGGCAATGGTTCTTGCAGGTTACTCGCCAGATTTCGAAGGAGAGGCCTACCAGACCGTTTCAGGTCAGAATTCCAACAACTCGGTGCGTGTGACTGACGACTTTGTCAATGCCGCGCTCAACAACAAGGACTGGAACTTGACTTGGAGGACGAATGGAAAAGTAGCGAAGACAGTGAAGGCAAGAGATTTGTGGAACCAGATAGCAAAAGCCGCGTGGGCATGCGCCGACCCCGGACTTCAGTTCGACACAACTTGCAACGACTGGAACACATGTCCAGCGACTGATAGAATAAATGCAACAAACCCGTGTAGTGAATTTAATTTTCTTGATAACACAGCATGCAATCTCTCTTCAATTAATTTGTTAAAATTCTTTGATTATGAAACTGCAACTTTTGACGTCGAGTCTTTCAAGCACGTCGTGCGTTTGTGGACAATTGTTCTGGAAATTTCTGTTTTGATGGCTCAGCTTCCTAGCAAGGAGATTGCGCAGCGTACGTATGAGACGAGAAGTCTCGGCCTCGGCTATACAAATCTCGGAGCGATGCTCATGGTTGCAGGCATTCCATACGATTCTAACGAGGCAAGAGCAATTTCTGCTGCAATTACGGCAATAATGACTGGTGAATCGTACGCAACTTCTGCAGAGATGGCAAGCTTCCTTGGTCCTTTTACCGAGTATGAAAAAAACAGAGAGCACATGCTACGTGTTATAAGAAATCATCGCCGCGCTGTTTACAATGCAAAACCTGAAGAATATGAAAATATTTCGATTGTTCCGCAAGGAATTAATCACAAAATATGTCCACCATATTTGCTCGAAGCTGCAATAGAAAGCTGGGATCGCGCGCTGCAACTTGGCGAGAAATATGGCTTTCGCAATGCGCAGTCGACTCTCATCGCCCCGACCGGAACTATCAGCCTGCAGATGGATTGCGATACGACAGGAATAGAGCCAGATTTTGCTATTGTAAAATTCAAGAAGCTTGTGGGCGGCGGCTTCTTCAAGCTCATCAACCAATCTGTCGTGCCTGCATTGAAACGGCTTGGCTACACAACAGAACAAATTGGAGAAATAATTCAATACACGCTAGGAAAAAACACTTTCAGAGGAGCGCCTTACATAAACGACTTCTCACTGCGGACTAAGGGATTCACTGACGAGGAAATTGCGAAGTTGGAAAAAATATTGCCAGGTGTTTTTGACCTGAATCAGGTTTTCACTTTTTGGAACTTAGGAAAGGAAACGATTGAACGACTTGGATTCACCGAAGAGCAATACAACAAATCGAATTTCAACTTTCTGAAGGAACTTGGATTCAGCTCAGAAGAAATCGAAGCAGCGGGCGAATACGCTTGCGGCACGGTGACTCTTGAAGGAGCGCCTCACTTGAAGGAGGAGCATTACGCGATTTTCGACTGCGCGAACAAATGCGGAAAGAAGGGAAAGCGCTTCATCGACTACATGGCGCATGTCAAGATGATGGCCGCCGCTCAGCCTTTCCTGTCAGGCTCGATCAGCAAGACAATCAACATGCCGAACGAGGCGGCTGTCGAGGACGTGCAAAAAGTTTATATCGAAAGCTGGAAACTCGGACTGAAGTCGATTGCGCTTTATCGCGATGGAAGCAAGCTGTCGCAGCCGCTGAACGCGCTGGCAGAGAGAGAAAAGAAAAAAGAAGAGGAAAAAATCGCAATTGTAAGGCCAGTTAGAAAGAGACTTCCAGATGAACGCCGTTCCGTCACGCACAAATTCCAAGTCGGCAACCAAGAAGGCTACATAACAGTTGGTCTTTATGAGGACGGAAGTCCGGGAGAAATTTTCATACAGATGGCGAAGGAAGGCAGCACGCTTTCCGGGCTGATGGACGCGTTTGCCCTCTCCATCGCGATGTCGCTCCAATACGGCGTGCCGCTGAAAGTCCTCGTGAACAAGTTCATTCATTATCGCTTCGAGCCTTCTGGATGGACAAACAACCCACAGATACAAATTGCGAAATCGATTGTCGATTACATTTTCCGCTGGCTTGCGCTGAAGTTCCTGCCTGAAGAAGAACTTGATAGTATTGGAATAAACCTGAACAAAATAAACGGAACGAATGGAGCTAATGGGGAGCATATATCAAAACCTGCCCAAGAACCGGTCGACATAAAGCCAATAACAGAATTCACTCGCGAGACGTCGAATGTAAAAATCGAAACTCCAGACGAGATTAAATTTGAAAATAACACGGATGCCACTGCCTGCGACTATTGCGGCTCGCTGATGATAAGAAGCGGCTCGTGTTATCTTTGCCTTAACTGCGGCGCGACAAGCGGATGTTCCTAGTTTGGAAGTTATCAAATCTTAAATTTTTATGTAACTATCACAGAATTACTATTTATGATTTCTTCGAAAGCAAAGAAAATTCTTCTAGTCAGTGCCGTTGTCGTTTTAACAGGACTTCTTTACGGAATTTTGGAAGCATTATTAAAATTTCCACCGAACGTTCCGCGAAATTGGCCTTACGGATATTTCTATGCAATCGGAGTTTATGTTGCAGCTTCTTTGGTCGTCTGTTATGTGTTGAGAAAATATAGTTTGTTATCAAAATTCTCAAGATTGTCAAAATTTTCTCTTGTTCGCTTGTTCGTTTTCCTAATTCTCTGGATAACAGTTGAGGATTTCTCTTATTGGGTTGTAGAAAGGGCGGTTTTGCCTTGGAAGCTTGAAAATCCATTTCCTGTAAACAATTGGTGGGCAGATTATTTCTTCTTCATCGGAGCTATTGCGGGCACCCCTTTCCTTTTCAGCATGCCTCTTTTTTATTTCATTACCGCAGCAATTTTCGCGCTCTACCTAATATTCGAATTGAAAATCCGCAAATCTTAGATTCGACTGCGTTTAAAATCTCAGCAAATATCTTGCGAGTGAGTAAATTCCTTTCAACAGTACAATCCAGCCGAGAGTTGTGAAGAAGCCGAAGAACCAGCCGACTGCAATAAATGTAAATGTTATTCCTGCAAATACGTCGACGAATCCCATCCAGTCGAAAAAGTAGTGGACTGAGAAGCTCGATATCAGGGAAAACAGGCCTTTCAGCAAGAATAGCACTGCCAGGTATCCAGCAAGCCATGGCGCGTTGAACAAAATGAAAACTCCTGCCAGAATGTCGACGACTGCCAGTATTCCTACCAACACCATAATTATCTAATTTTATGCACAGAAGATAAGGATTTAAGCTAGACTATTCGAAACTATTTTTCGCCGGCTACTTCAGAATTTGCATCTGCTTCTTCCTTCGCGCGAAGCCCTTTTTGTAAACACGCCTGTCTTTCTTCTTTTTGTGCTTTGCCTCGCTGTAGTCCCAGTATTCGCCCATCATTTTCACTTCTTGATTCACTTCTCGATTTTCTTAATTCTATTTCTTAAACTTCTTCACTCTCGGTCCTTTCTTAGTGTCTTCAACCGCATAACCAGCCTGCTTGATTTTTTCACGGAGCTCGTCGGCTTTTTTGAAATCGTCGTCCTGCCTGGCCTTTTCCCTGCTTTTAACAAGCTCTGCAATTTCCTTTGGAATCCTTTCCTCTTCCGCTTCGGTGATAATTGAGAAAATTTCATCAATCTCCTTCATGAATGCGTAAGCTTTCTTGCCTCCGCCGGCTTTGTTGACTTTGCGAACGAAATCGAAAATGACTGCAACGGCGCGCGGCGTGTCGAAATCGTCGTCCATTGCTTCCGTGAATTCTTTCCTGGTCTTCTCTATCAGCTCCGCGTCAAAACTGTCTTTCCCGTTTTTTACCTTCTGCATGAATTCGTTGAGCTTTTCCAAACCTTTTCTTGCCTTGTCCAAACTTTTTTCTGAATAATCTATCGGGCTGCGGTAGTGTGCCGAGATGTAGAAAAACCTCAATTCCTGCAGCGTCCAGCTTTTAAGCGCGTCCTTGATTGTGACGAAGTTTCCAAGCGACTTTGCCATCTTCTGCCCGTTGACAGTCAGAAATCCGGTGTGGAGCCAGTATCTTACAAACGGCTTCTTTCCTGACGCGGCCTCCATTTGTGCGATCTCTGCCTCGTGATGAGGAAATATAAGGTCGCGCGCCCCGCCGTGCATGTCGTACTGGGGACCGAAATGACTTTCCGTTATCGCCGTGTCTTCTATATGCCATCCAGGCCTTCCGGAAAATCCGAACGGCGAGTCCCATTTAGGCTCGTCAGATTTTGATTTTTTCCACAATGCGAAATCGCCCTTGTTTTTCTTCTGCACGCTCTCGTCAATTCTTGTCACAGAATCTTCCGCCTCGAGAGTAGTTCGTCCTGATAACTTTCCATACTCCTTGAACTTTGACAAGTCAAAATAAATCCCGTCGTCGATTTTGTATGCAAAGCCCTTCTTCATCAGAGTCTCCACCTGCGCCAATATGGTCTTGATGAAATCAGTCGCTCGAGCATACTTGCTAACGCCAGTTATTTCCAAACTTTCCATGTCTTCGTAGTATTCCTTTTCGAACTTTGCTGCCAATTCCTTCGGCGAGACTCTGACTTCTTTTGCGCTCTGGATTATTTTGTCATCCAGGTCCGTGATGTTTTGCAGATAGAAAACGTCGAAACCGACATGCCTTAGGTATCTGGCAATCACGTCGAACTGCACATACGTTTTGGCATGACCGATATGAGATTGGTCGTAAACTGTCGGCCCGCAAACGAACATCTTGACTTTCTTTTCTCGCATCGGTTTGAAAGCTTCCTTCTTTCTTGTCATCGTGTTGAAAACTTTTAGAGTCATACTTATCATTTATTTTTATTTAGTAAGAAGCTCGGGGCGAGATTTGAACTCGCAATCTTCCGCTCTGCAGGCGGACGCTTTACCGGATTCAGCCACCCGAGCATCATTTCTCCCTTCTACAACTGCTATAACAAATTATCGATTGCAGGGGCTATATTTAAAGTCGCCTCTTTTTCTTTACCCTAGCTTTAACAAGAATCGTCTTCTCTTCTATCAATTCCTTTCTTAACAATTCTCCTTTCACGATTTCGTTCGCAATTATTCTAGCGTTGTCGGGAAGTCTTTCAAAATAGTTTTTAGTTGCAGCTATGGCGCGCGTTTTCAATAGGTGCGATTCAAAATCATCTGCCATCTCTGGAGTTGGAATTTGAAATTCAATGTTACCAAAGCCATACGATTCGAGTGCAGTATGCAGCGAATTCTCGCTCTGAGGAACAAAACCCATTATTTTTTCTGCAGTTCGTCCGTTGTAATATTCAGGAAGTCTGTTAATTACAGCGTTCATTGCGTCAATCATTGGCCCAAAAGTGCCATGCAAGATTGTCATTAAGCCCAGATCTCCGTCATCTTTCAATATTCTATTAAATTCTCCAAGAGCGACATTAGGATTTTTGAACCACTGATATCCATGACCACTAATTATTTTGTTTACTGAATCGCTTCGAATAGGGAGATTTTCCACACTGCCCAAAATGAAACGAGCATTATAGACTTGCTTCTCCCTCTGCAGGCGTTGTGCCAAGCTAATCATGTCAGGAGCGAGATCAATTCCATCAACAAATCCATTTCTTAATCTCAGCGCTATTGTGTCTAAGGTTTCTTTACCTGTACCAGACGGCGCATCGACCACATAGTCATTGTCTCTCACATCCAACATATCGCAAAGCTGTTGATAATGAGCATCTCTCTGCGGTCTATCAACTGAACGCGAATATTCATCTGCCCATCCTGCAAAATGATTCCCATTTTTCTTTATCCTCGTTATTAATTCCAAACTCAACATCTTTCCACCCTGCAGAACTTCACGAACTGGTAAAACCGTTTTCCTTAAGCCATTCATCGGAATAAAATTTGCTTAAGTAGCGATCTCCGCGATCGGGAAGAATTACTACGACAACCGCGTTTTCATCCAGATCTTTTTCTTTCGCAAGTTTCAGAGCAGCAAAAACAGCAGCACCGCTCGAACCGCCGGCTAGGATTCCTTCCTTTCTCGCCAGTTCTTTCGCCACTTCAAACGCTGTTTCGTCAGTCACAGTAACAATTTCGTCAACAATGCTCAGGTCAATCGTCGCCGGCATGAAGTCTTCGCCAATTCCCTCAACTTTGTAGCTGTGGACATCGCCTTTCGTGCCGTAAAATTCGTGATGATACATTGAACCTTCCGGATCGACTCCGATAATTTTCACTTCAGGATTTTTTTCTTTCAGGAAATACGCAATGCCGGTAATCGTCCCGCCAGTCCCCATCCCTGCAACGACATGAGTTACTTTTCCGCCAGTCTGCTTCCAAATTTCCGGCCCCGTAGTTTCATAGTGTGCCAGAGGGTTGTTCGGATTGAAATATTGGTTTGGCATCCACGCATTCGGCAGCTTCATGACAATGTTCTTCGCGACCTGTATGTAACTTTTCGGGTCGTCTGGCGCAACATTTGTTGGGGTTCGAATAATTTCCGCCCCGTACGCCCGTAGCAGCAATTCTTTTTCCTTGCTCATCTTGTCAGGCATAGTGAAAATTATTTTGTAACCTTTCAGCGCAGCAGACATAGCAAGCCCGACACCAGTATTACCTGAAGTCGGCTCAACAATTATTCCGCCAGGTCTCAGCAACCCGCGTTTCTCTGCATCCTCAATCATCTTTACTCCAATTCTGTCCTTAACACTTCCACCAGGATTCATAAATTCCAGCTTCAGATAAATTGCTGCCTTAAGACCTTTTGAAAGATTGTTTAGCTTGACAAGAGGAGTATTGCCTATTGCTTGCGTTATATTTTCAAAAACATTTTTTGCCGCAGATTGGGATACGAGAAGATTTTTAATTTTCGAGACGGTTTCAACAGAGAAAGAAAAATGATTAGCAGAACTAGAATTATTCGCTTTCTTATTGTGCTGAGCAAAGGCGCTCAACTTTCTGCATTTTTAGCACCTGTTACTTCTCTTCTTCGCAGGTAACCTATAAAAGCCTTTCGAAAGTGGCAAGCTTTTCTCTTCTATTTGATAAAAAAATAATGTGAGTTACGTAGTAGTTTATGTCACACTTCCTAACAGAAAGTCGGCTTTGCGTGCGGTGCGCCATCTGCTGAGGAAAAAGCTGATTGCATGTGCGAACATCTTCCCTGTTTATTCCGAGTATTGGTGGAAATACAAGATTGAAAAGGCGAAGGAAGTCGCAGTTCTGGCAAAGACTACCGAGAAATCATTTACGCATGTCGAGAAAGAGATCAAACGTTTGCATCCTTACGAACTGGCTGTTGTCGAAAAGATTAAAGTTTCTGCAAATAATGCTGTTGAAAAATGGTTGAAGTGCTATGTCGAGTAATGTCTGTTGAAGTTTCGCAGTTTTCTTTTTGCCGATTTGATATGCTCTCCAGTTTTCTGCATGCTGACAACGAGCTTGTCTGCTGATTTCTCTTCCTCGTTCGAGTCATGGTTAAATCTGGCAATTATCGAAAGCGGGGAAAAGGTGTTGAAGATTTGATTCGAGAATTTTATTATCGAGGATTTTTGATGTATATGCGCGAGTTCATGCAGCACGACGGCCTCCGTTTCCTTCTTGTTCAAAAGATCAAACAGGCCGACAGAAAGGAAAATTGCTGACTTGAAGCTGCGGAATGAAAATGCGATTGGCTCCGCCTTGTTTACCACATAAATTTTTGGAATTGCTATGTCCAGTTTCCCCGTGTGTTTCTTTGCGAAATTGAAAAGACTGCCGCCAGTTATCTCGCGTTTTTGATTAGTGAAAATGAAAAGTGATGGGATGACAACAAATCCGGCGAGCGTTCCTGCAACCAGCGTCGTAGGCAGGCTGTATGCGACCAGAGAATAAATGTTCGTGTAGCAGCTAGCGCAAGTCATGCCGCACGCAACGTTCGTCGTCAAGAGAACGAACGGGAAGAAAAGAGTTATCAGATGGGCGTAAATGAGCGAGACCTTAAACTTTGTTGACAGCTTGAATTTGCTCATTATCGCAAATGTAATGAAGGCTGCTGAAAATGAGAGAATTGTAAGTGCTACTCGAGTCTGGTCGATCGGAATCCCGATGAAGCAACCTATTGGCATATTTTAACCTCTTAACCTGCCTTGGCCTTCTTCCTTGCAAATCTTTCGTAAAAGTAATTAACTGCGA
>DATEAB010000012.1:0-10343 GCA_035288545.1 archaeon
GTTTGTGGATTTATGGGCAGATTACGTGAAAAAACATTCTGACAAAGAATGGAGCAGGCAGCAGAAGATCGTTGTTGATTCGCAGTTGAAAGGTTTGATTCCGAAGAAATCCTAATTTACTTTATTTTTGTCGCAAAAAGGGCAACTTAATTCTTCATATTGACCTCTCATAAATAGCACTTCACAAAATAGCCGTTTTGTCTCCATGAACAACTTGACTTTCTTTATTCCACATTAATGCAATAAGATTTTGTGGTGCTTCAAGCAGTTCTCCATGCAGTCGGTAATGATTAATCCATTTTTCATAAGTCTTCTGAGATCTTACAAACGCTTCACTAGCGTTATTCCCCTTTATTATTGCGAGCGGAATTTGGTTGGCGGCCTCAAAAATTGGGGTGGCAATTTTATCTTCTAAAGGTCGTGCCGTTTTATTTTTATCGAAAAAGAATATAAAGTCATTTTCATAGCCAATATAAGTTGTAGCTCCTTTTTCGACGGCATCTTTGCCGAGTTTTTTTGCCGAACTGCATGACAATGAATGCACAATTTTTGATTTCAATAAACTGATATCATCGGGTGTTTTTATGAGTATCTCGTCGTTATGCCCAGTCAAAGTTTCGTCACTGCCATGCCCATTGAACAGAACTAATCTTGGATTCTTTTCTTGTAATATCGCTACGATTGTCTTTCTGTTAACTCTCTCTTTTCTTATATCGAATACATTATGCCCAACGTCTCTCGCAAATTTTACAATATCTTCTGAAAATCTGCTGCAATAGAATGTTGTATCATCATACTCTGGCAGCGTAACAAGAATATCTTTCATAAAGGCAACATTTTTGCTTCTTTTTTGAAGGATCTCAAATAATTGAAATGTACTTTTACTAAAAGTTTTCCAAGTTCATCTTTGTTATCTATATGTTGTAAAAGCTCGTTCTTATCCAAGGATTTGAAACCGCCTATCGATAGTTTCATATTGTCTGGCATTGCCTCTATTCTAGCTCGAACAACCTTCCATTCATCCTCACTAAATTCCTTCAACAATTCGAACATTCTATCACTAATTATTGTTTTGAACCAATAAACACTTATCTTTAAATTATATTTAGTTTTTCTAGTTTCTTTTGTATTGTTTTTCCAATATCGCTGTTCTTCACAATTTCGTTATATGCTTCTTCCCAACTGTATTTTTGATTATCTATAACAATGATAGTTAACTTTTTTTCACTATCCGGCAAAAGCGAGTAAACCTTTCTAAACTTATCAAGGCTCATGACAATTCTTAATTATTATTTTGTTATAATTAAAGATAATCTTATAGCTAAGGGAAAGTTCCAAGAAAACCGTAGGTTGTCTTTCTCATCATTACCACGAGTGTCGGCGCTGATCCTGCAAGCGTCAACGTCTGGATCCAGGCCTGACTGTCTGTGCATTGAACTGTATTTGCATCATGCGCTCGAATACGCCAAGTTTTGATGCGTCCGTGCCTTCGACTCGAAGAGTCAGATAAACTGCATGGTTTCCCCTGGAACGCGCGGCCTGCTGCTCCAGCTCATACCTGTCTATGAGGCCGTTCGACTTCGAGTTTTCCACAGTGCACTCCACCAGACGGTACATGTCGTTGACATATCCAGCACTCGTACGCGTGATAGAAAAAGATCCTAAAAGAGATATCCTGATCCTGTAGTTGCGCTCCTCATGCTTTGCTTCCATAAGCCATCAATCAAGTCTTAAATAAAGAAAAAGATTTAAGGGCATTCGGAGGACGGCAAAAAAAGTAAAAAAAATTAAAAAACGAAGAGCTTTTAAACTTAGTAAATAATCAAATTTTCCTCAAAACAAGCAAGAAAGAAGAGTAGCTGAGAAAAATGGTTTACTTCAAAGAATATCTAGTAACAATCGGAGAAAGGGAGAAGAGACTTGGGATAGTCGGGGAAGAGCACGAGCTCTACACAGCGAAAGAGTCGAAATTCGTGTCGGGACTGGTTGACAGATACCAGATAGTTGCGGCCGAGGAGCTTGTGACTGACAACGAGCCTGTCGACATGAAAATATCCAGAATGCTGTCTTCGTTGACTTTCCCTTTTGCAAGAGCAGGACTTGGAAGGAGCAGGGGCAGATGGCCAGTAGACTATGCGGAGGAAAAAGACAAGTACCGCCCGCTGGAGAATCAGTTGAGCGTTGGATGGGATACTGAAAACAGATATGCGAGGATGCTTGATTTGGCGCTCAGATATGCCAGACTTCCTTTGGATGCATTAATCGTTTTCAGACAATATTTCAAGCGCAGGAACAATGGCATAGTGGAAGAGCCGAAAGATCCGAAGACAGTCCTCGTCTCGCACCACAAAAAGGAGCGAACTATTTGGATGGCGTTCGACCTAGACAGAGATTTATGCAAAGACAAAGTGGACAGCTTGCTTGCAATAGTGGGCAAGCGGCACTTCAACGGCGTTATAAACGAACTTAAAAATTTTAATGACATGACTGAAATTACCGAGCTCGACAGGCACGTGGAGTTGACAAAATATGACAATAGAGGGCATCGAGCCTGACGGACAGAGCGAAAGGCCTTCGATATGGGTCGACCGTCAGGAATATTTCCTGCTTGAAAGGCGCCTTGTGCGCGACGACCTCAGTTCAAGCGACAGGATAAAAGTGCGGCCGAGGGATTATGTCATCGCCAGCATAGATGTCAACAACGGGGTCGCAGTCGTCCGCTATGCGCACCATGTCTGCAGGGACCATGTGTTTGAAATTTACGCCTCGAGAAGAGCCAGCGTCACGACAGAAACTTTAAAGGCGGAATACGAAAAAGTTTTGAGCGAGTTCAACTCGGGAAAATCGAAGAAATAAAATACGAGGCAGAATTAATCCAATATTCAGCCAATATAATTCGTTCTCTCGAAATCATCAACTAATTCAGAAAAGGGAAGGTTTCAAGAAAACCGTAGGTTGTCTTTATCATTACCACGAGCGTCAATGCTGCTGTTGTCGTAGAAAAATCGTTGAAAAAGAAAAAACTCTATCAGTTTTAACCTACTTCATGGCGGCAAATTCAACCGTCATTACTTTGGCAAAGAATTCATCATGCGTTCCTGTCGAGTCCTGCAAACGTCTGCCGTAAAAGAACTCGGCTTTCCATCTTCCCTCAAAAGTTTTGAAAACGCTAACTTTCTCATTTCCCCTCTTCCATTCCTTCTTAGTTCTCTCATTCGTCACAAGCTGCCATCCTCTGACTTCCATCATCCTGTTTACTTCATTCCATGTAAGAAGTCTTCTCATCCTGCTTTTCCCGCTTTTGGTCTTCGCAGCCATATCCATCTAACCTATCTAACTTTATAGAAACAGTTTGCGATAATAAACTTTTGCAACCACTCGAAGTGGTAAATTTTATCCAATATAACTAGTTCTCTCAAAATCTTCCACAAGCTCGATGCGGAACTGATTCTGAGGCTGCCAGCCCATTGCCGGCATTATTACGCTTGGGAAAAGCTTGTCGAAGTTGAAGCTCATCCTCGTGACTTCGTGGTTCTCTCCAAAAAGTTTTTCGTTGATCTTGAAGACGAACAAATCTGTGTGGCGCTCGTTCAGTATTCCCAGCGTGTGCAGGTATTCGTGCATCAGCACATGGAAGACGTACGACTTGAGCATGTCAGGCTTCTGCGCCTCGATCATGTTCAGCGGCGTCTTGTTCAAAACTATTATGTTAGAGCCCACCGGGTAGAACGCGCCTATGAAGCCGTTCTGCCGCACGCCGAGATCCGCCATTCCCAGCATGAGACCGGTTCTGCTGCGTCCTGTCAGCTGCTCGATTCCTTCTTTTATCAGTGAGAAAATTTCCTGGAAGTCTTTCGACTCTTCGTACCGCTTGCGGAAGTAATCGACACTTTTCTTCGAGGTCTTGGAAGTCATTTACTTTAATTGGTTGCAAAAGTTTATATACTTTTAGCCTACATATATTCCTAAAAGGACGAGAAAATGACTAACGAAAGAGTGACCAAGAAAGGCATCATTATAACTTTCAACGTGAAAAGCGGCGCGGGCAAGAATTCTGAACGAGTGAAGTTCTTCAAGCAGCTTTACGGCTGGGAGCAGACTGTCCCAGGCAAGAAAAAGACCTACGAGTACCATCGCGAGGGCGTGCTTGACGAAGTCCCGCACAAGCGAATCGACCAGTCGGCGTTCATCGTCCCGGAAAACGAAGTTGAAAAGATCATGCAGTTTTTCGAGCAGTGGCATAAAAAGGTTATATTCAACACTTTCAAAGTTTTAATAGAAGATGAGTCTATTTTTGACGAGTTTGACAGAATGAGACGTGAAATGATGGCTGACGAAGAGAATGAAGAAGAGGAAGGCGAAGGTGAGCAGCCTGGAGATGAAGAGGAGGAAGGAGAGGCTGAGGAAAATATTTCTGAGGAAGAAAAAGCTATAAGAAAGAGGTTTGGAATATGGCAGAAACAAAAGAAGAAGTTCGCTTGAAAGTTGGGGAGCTGACGGCCCGTGAGGAAGCAGGCCGCGGTATCGTTCGACTGGACAGCAACACCATGAACAAGCTCGGAATAAAAGAAGGAGACGTAGTCGAGGTTGAAGGCAACCGCAAGACTGCCGCGATCGCAGTGAGGGCTTATCCTGCCGACGTCGGACTGAACATCATACGTATGGACGGAATAACGCGCCGCAACTGTGGGAGCGGTGTCGGAGAGTACATACGCGTAAGGAAGACTGACATAAAGGAAGCGAGAAAAATTTCCATCGCACCAGCTGAGAAAGGAATAATTATTCACATCTCGCCGAACCTGGTGAAGCAAAATATTTTCATGCGTCCTGTAGCGAAAGGAGACATACTCGTCCCGTCGCCGGTCGTGAGACGCAGAGCCCGCGGCAACAGTCTGTTCGAGGACTTTTTCGGTTTTGATTTTGACGAATTCTTTTTCACTCCGTTTCCTGGAGAGACGCGCTTCGTCGTGACAGGAACAGATCCTGCAGGAATCGTTCGT
Source organism: archaeon (assembly GCA_035288545.1). Lineage (GTDB taxonomy): Archaea > Aenigmatarchaeota > Aenigmatarchaeia > CG10238-14 > SCSR01 > DATEAB01. The sequence goes on from DATEAB010000012.1 coordinate 5,001, forward strand.
GTCGGCGACGTGACAGAGTTGGAAATTTTGCCAGAGCTTCCCGAAAGCATGAAGCTGGAAGAGCGCGGCGTGCCTGTGGTGACGTATGAAGACATCGGAGGAATGCGCCCAGTAGTGCAGAAAGTGCGTGAAATGATTGAACTTCCGCTGCGTCATCCGGAATTGTTCGAGCGGCTTGGAGTCGAAGCGCCGAAAGGAGTGCTGTTGTACGGGCCTCCTGGGACAGGAAAAACTCTTCTTGCAAAGGCGGTCGCGAACGAGTCGGGTGCGTATTTCATTTCAGTGAGCGGGCCGGAATTTTTCTCGAAGTGGTACGGAGAGACTGAAAACAATTTGCGAAAAATTTTCGAAGAGGCGGAGAAGAACGCGCCGAGCATAATTTTCATCGACGAGATTGATGCGGTCGCGCCTAAACGCGAGGACGTGACAGGGGAGGTCGAGCGAAGGACCGTTTCGCAGCTGCTGACGCTGATGGACGGACTGAAAAAGCGCGGAAAGGTTATTGTTATTGCAGCGACGAACAGGCCGAACGCGATCGATGCAGCGCTGCGACGCGCTGGACGTTTCGACCGAGAGATAGAACTTCCTGTGCCCGACCGAAACGGAAGATTGGAAATTCTGAAGATCCACACAAGAAGCATGCCGCTGACCAAGGACATCGACCTGAACTGGCTTGCCGACATAACGTACGGCTACGTCGGTGCGGACCTGTGGGCTTTGTGCAAGGAAGCTGCAATGTCTGCATTGCGGCGCGTGCTGCCGGAGATAAAATGGAGAGAGCAGGAAGAACTGCCGAAAGAAATCATCGAGAAGCTGATTGTTTTGAAGGAAGATTTCGAGAACGCGCTGCGTATGGTGGAGCCGAGCGCGATGCGCGAGGTGCTTGTGGAAATTCCGAAAGTGAAATGGACCGATATCGGAGGGCTTGAGGAAGTGAAGCAGTCGCTGAAGGAGATGGTCGAGTGGCCGCTGAACAACGCTGAAGGCTTCGCGCGGCTGGGAATAGAGCCGCCGAAAGGAATTCTGCTTTACGGGCCTCCTGGGACAGGGAAGACGCTGCTGGCGAAAGCTGTTGCGAACGAGAGCGGTGCGAATTTCATAAGCGTGAAAGGGCCTGAGCTGAGAAGTAAATGGGTCGGCGAGTCTGAGAGAATGATTCGCGACTTGTTCCGAAGAGCAAAGCAGGTCGCTCCGTGCGTGATATTTTTCGACGAGATTGACGCGCTCGCGCCGAAACGCGGTGGAAGATTCGGAGAGCATGCGACGGAAACCATAGTGTCGCAGCTGCTGACAGAGATGAGCGGGCTTGAGGAGCTGAAAGGGGTTGTTGTCATCGCCGCGACTAACCGCCCGGACATGGTTGACAGCGCGTTGCTGAGACCGGGAAGAATCGACAGGATGGTAATGGTCACGCCGCCTGACGAGAAGGCTAGGATTGAAATTTTGAAAGTGCACACGAACAACACGCCGATGAAGGGAGTGGATGTGAAGGATATCGCGAAGAAGACGGAGGGATACAGCGGCGCGGACTTGGAATCCCTTGTGCGCGAGGCCGCGATGAGCGCGCTGAGGGAGAACTTCAAGGCGAAGGAAGTTTTGAAGAAGCATTTCGACGACGCGATGAAGCAAGTCACGCCAAGCATGACGAGAGAGCTTCAGCTGCACTACGAGAAGTTTGTCGAGAGGCAGAAAAAGGTAAAGAAAGAGGAAGAGGAGAAAGAGCACGGATACATAGGCTAATGAAGCTGAGTGTAAAAAAAATTGTGTGAAAAATTTTTTGGTGTCGGTGATGCAAGCTAAAACTTTTTGTCCTAACCATGGCCGTCTTGAGATTGATCAGATAGTCATAAAGAACGGGCTGCCGATTTGCAGCAGATGCCAGAGCGATCTTCAGTTCGGCGTCGTCCGTCCGAGGTTTGACGTGAACGGAACTGCTTCTGTATCTAAGGCAAAGAAAAAATAATTTGTTGATGAAGATTTTTGGTTTAAACAAAGTTTAAATACTTAACTCAATTTGATTTAACTGATTCAAATGGATCAATTGTATCTCAGAGCTAGAATTACAAGAAAACTCCAGGAAGTCCAGGGCCTGCTTTACAGATTGACACACAGCTACCAAGGCTGCGGGCATGCTGACTGCGGAGTTTCTCACAACATTGCTGAAGATTTGTCGTTTGGTTCTGGTCATTTAGATGAGTACGGTTTTTGGGAAAACCCTTGTTCTACGAATGCTAGAGAATGGGAAAGAAGATTTCCACAAGATAAGCCATGTTGGCCTTATACAGAAGAAGAACTCAGCAAAATGAATCTTGGGCCGTCCAATATTACATGATTCTTGCAATGCAACTGCAATAATTGCTTCTGAAAAAAATTTATAAGCTATCAGAAAACGAATTAGGCATTAGGTGAAATTCAAACATGAAAGGTTTAAGCAGAAACGCGACGCTCGGTATCGCAGTCCTTGTGATATTGGTCATCGTTGCCGTCGCATATTACATGGGATGGCTAAGCGCGCTCGGAATTTAATTTCAAGCTCACATTTTGAAGACGAATTTTATTTAGTTTCCCATTTGTTTTATTTTTAATTTTTGTTTTAATTTTGATTTTGTTTTGTTTAATTTTAGTTTTTTAAAAATTTCAGATTTTTCTTGCGAACATGGTCAGCTTCTTCTGATACTTGTAGCTCTTCAGCAGCTCGCTCCTTTCCTGCCATCCGCTCCTCAGCTTCATCCTGCTCTCAATCCTCGCAATCGCCTGCTGCAGCGTGGCGAAACTTTCTTGCGGCTTGTTGAACGCGTCTCGGACCGACTCGCGCAGCTGCCAGATTCCGACCGGCAGGCTGTATTCGCTCGTGATTTCTCTGACAATCAGCGCTGCTGCCTGTCGTTTTATCTTGTCGAGATATTCGCAGACTGCAAGACGTCCGGAGTAGAACGCCCCGTGCGTGCGGTTGGCGTAGTCCTTTCTTCCCCAGAAATTTTCATAATCGTCGCTGATTTCCGGCATCCCCCACTTTCCCTGCCAGAATTCAATCAACTCGAACTGATACGCGCCCGGCAGAAGCAGGACGTAATACCGGTTGCCGATGTACTCGTTGAAAAATAATTTTATCTCTCCCAGCTCCTGATTCTCCTTGATCTTTTCCCGCAGCCGCTTGCTGATTATGTCGTCAACTGCAGTAATGCTCCATCTCGTCGGCACGAACCTGCGTTCGACCTGCATTCCCAGCAGCCCAGCAGAAAAAACTTTCTGTATCCGCGTCGTCGGCAGCTTGTGCTTGTACAACTCAAGAACTGCAGTGTTTGCCTTGATATCGACATCAGAAATCAAGTAGTCGACTTTCTTTTCCACTGCTGCATTTTCTGTCAGTCGCGCTGAAATAATCTGAGCGGGATTTCCAATCGGCGTGCTGACTATGTCGTGGGCAAAAAGAAAACGCGGCTGCTTCTTCAGATGTATCTCAACATCGGTCGGCTTCTTGGCTGCCGCAACTTCCTTTGCCACGTCGACGAAGCGGCCTGACTGTGAGTGGATGTCCGACTTGAAGCGGCTGTAAATCAACTGCGAGCGATGGGCAAAAATCTGCTCGAGCGTTGCCCTGCTACCGTACCAGCTTTCCGGCGAGTCGAGGACTGCCGCTTGGACATCCTCTTGCTGCTGCGGAGGAGCGAGAATGCCCATGTTGACTTTTGGATATCCAAAGTCTCCGACAAAAACCGACGGCGGGCTGCTGCCTGTGAAATTCTTCGTCGCCTCTATCGTCTTCTGCCAAAACTGCAGCTTTGTGCGGATGTTTTCAGGCAAATCTCTGAATCGCATAGAAGTCAAATTACTTTATCGCTTGTAAAATATAAAAGCAAGAAAAATTAGATTATTTTTTCTATTCTTGATTTAATGTCTGGGACGTTGGAGAAAAGTGCATTTCGTCTGTAGCTAAAATAAAAATTCCACCAAACGTTTAAATTAATCGGAAGAAGTCTAGTCACTAAATCTCGATCTGAATCCATGATGTTAAATGTAAACCAAGCATATGATGGGTTGGTCTCTAAAGCTCGAATATTTTGAGAGCCATATTTGAGAGCGATAGGCAAATTAGGAGTCACATAAATGCCAACATGCTGGACATCGCTATCGCCAAAAGGGCCATAAACTTGGGCAACTGCTCTAAGTGTTCTCGCCCTCCAATCATCGCTCCCACTAGTTCTTATTCGCTTCACTTTTATCGGCAAACTTTTAATTACAGTCGCAATATCAGGTTCTTTCAAACCTTCAGAATGAGAATAAGTATTCCAAGTAACATTATCGTCCTGTTCTCTGTGAAAAGTTAAAACCATATTAATTAAATGAGGGAAAAAAGATTTAGCTTTAAAAATTAAGCCGGCATTGACTCAGGAATTATCGGCGGACGCTCGTCTGTAAGAAGGAACAGATAAGCTGACAATCGGTAACGCGCCACGACGACTGTCTTGATGAATGACTGCATGCCCTTGTGCCTGCGCGCGTAGAAGAGGATGTGCAAGATTTGTATTGCCCAAATTATTGCGGCAACGAAGCTGAAAATTCCGAGAACGATTCCTCCGACAATTCCCCAGACAATGCGCACGAGCAACTCGACACGCGGGGACTTCGGACTGAATTTCACATCAGCACTTACGCTTTTCATAGGCATTTTTTCACTTCACGCTCTCAGAAAAAGAATATTGGAAAGAAACCTTAAATAGTTAAACTCAGTCAAACCGTTACCAAGCAGCAGCAAACGTCACGCCGCGCTCGTCTTGCCCTTCTCAACCTTTATTCCGCCCTCGAATGCCGTCTTTTCCTCATGCACGTAGCGCTCGATGGCCTCGGAAGTCATCATCCCTGGCCTCTCGTCAGAGCATTCGCGGCAAATCGTGACGACGCGCCCTGTCTCCTCGTCGCCCGCTGAGAAGACGTTCTTCTTGACCTTGCCGCATATGTCGCACTTCCCCTCGTACACGGCGGAGAGCTTGATCTTCATAGAATTATTTTGGGCTTCAAATAAAATAAACAAACGTTTAAATATCAAACTATATCACTTAAACTGGTGGGATGATCGCATCGCTCCAGACTGAATTAAATGTAGATGGAGGTAGCTAGAGACCACCTAATTTTCGTTTTCTAAAAATTTTTCAAATTCGATCAAGCAATAAATGAAGAGAATATGCCGAGAAAATGACAGCGAACCAGAAAATAAAATCGTTAGGCGACAAGCCGAGCGCAAAATGAACCAGCATGACGATGACTATCGAAAACAAGATTGCAAATTTCATAGAGTGCGAGAAGCCGCGGTGCTTCGAGGGGACGTTTCTCAGCAGGAAGTAG
>DATEAB010000013.1:0-3690 GCA_035288545.1 archaeon
ATTGTTCTTCAAAACGCCTCGCGACGCAGATTCGTGCTGCCGCTGCTGGACTTGAGCCAGGAAGAGGTTCCTCCGATCGACCAGCTGGAGTTTGCCGTATCGGCCGAGCTGAAGCCGAGCGTGCTGCAGAGTGGAATTGCAGATGCGGAGATTGTTGCTGATTCCGTCCTTTTCGAGGCCTCGCCAAGTCGGTTTGGCATGCGTGCCGAAGGTGACATAAGCAGCGCCCAGCTTGAGCTGGAACGAGGAAACGCGTCGCTGATCGCGCTGACTGCTGAAGCGGAAGTCAAGTCGCGTTACCCGCTCGACTACTTGAAAAAAATCGTAAAGGCTGCGAAGATTGCCGAGAGCGTGAAGCTGAACTGGGGACAGGATTACCCAATGAAGCTGGAGTTCAAGTCAAAAGATAAGGTTATTTTAAATACGGTACTTGCGCCAAGAGTTTCCGAAGAGTAAGCATCTATTTATCTTTTGTATTTTAATAAATTTTCATGGCCGGAACATATTCAAAGACTTTCCAAGTTCGCGCAATAACTTCTGATTCAGGTGTAGTAGCTGCAATTCGCGAAGTTGTTAAAAACGGATATTCTGAAAGAGGAGAAACGCCAGAAGTACTTGATCTTGCTTATGCGTTGGAACGCACACCAAGGAAGTCTGACGCATGGATTTTAGGTCTGGTTCTTCAAGTTATCAAAGAAAGGGGTGGTTCTACATGGCCAGAAAACGCAGTTGATAGGGCAAAAAGAATTTATGAGGGTCTTGCTGAATTTGCTGATGGAATAGAAAAGCGTAATGAAGTTACTAAATATAGAGCTCTCAGGACTATTGCTGAAAATATTTGAAACTTGTAATAGTAAACTTATTATTACCAAAAACTAATTATATTTCTGATAAGAATGGATATAAAATGCAAACGCTGCGGGACAATTTGTCATTCTGAGTCTGAGTATGAGCAGCATCTAGCCAGGCAGCACGGAATGGTCAGCTAGTCGGCCGGTCAAACTATTCAAATTAATCATTAAGCAAATTTTTAATCGAACTTTACCCATCTTTTCTTCAGCAGCCATACAAGAGGGATGATTGTCGAGAGTGCAAGCAGCAAAATGATTATTCTCCAGTCTGTGCTGTTTCCGAAAATAGGAATGCCGAATATGGTGGCTACAGTGTTAGGGAATGATGTCACAGTGGTGAAGATAGTGAGGTAGAGCATTACGACTGTCAGCCCGCGTATCGAGTTGTTGATTTTGTTCGATGCGACAGAAAGATAAGCGGTGAAGGCGTCGGAGAGGATTTCACGGAACGTCTCGACAATGTCTATCTGCCTGGTCAGGTCGTCGTGCAAATCGTCGAAAAGCATCCTCACCCTGTTTGTCATGAAAGGAAGCTCTGACTTTTTCAGCGAAAACAGCACGCCGCGCTCATACCACAGCAGCTTGTTGAAGCTTATCAGGTCGGCCTTTTGATTGAATATTTGTTTCATGTTCTCAGGAGTAGAATTTTCCAGAACTGTTTCCTCCATGTTCGCCGTCTTGTCTTCGATGAGCTCCAGATAATTGTAATATTCAGTGGTTATTTCATCAAGTATGACGTATGCCATGGAAGCCGGGCTGTCTGTCTTGTCCTTGTGCATCCTTCCCTTCGCCCGCTCGACCGCATCAACCTCCTTCGTCCTTACCGTCACGAGGAAATTTTTTGAAAAGATGATTGTGATGGGGGCGACTGTATTGCGGTCGAACTCCTTGCCGATGCTTGCGAAATACATCAGGATCTTGTCGTTCATTATGTAGATTGAAGACATCGTCGAGAGGTCGCTTGGTTTCAGCAACGTGAACGACAAGTCAAGCTTTTCGAACATTGCTTTGAACTCCGCATCGCTAGGATTTTTCACGTCTATCCAGACATTTTCCATCTGCAGCTTCTTCAGCTCGCTAATCGTTATATTTTTTTCAGAATTATCTACCAGATTGACAGCGACAATCATGTAAAAGTGTTGGTTTTGGAGAAATTTAAACTATTCAAATTATTTTTTATTTTACTTTTTTTTACATTTTCTGCATCGCAGCCTTCACTCTGTCCTGGGCGATTTCCACAGCCGCGTTTCGCGTCGTCCATCCCTTGTTCTTCGCATTCCTCAGCACTGCTCTCGTGTTTTTCGCCACCTTCTTCTCGACAAGCTTAAACATCTTCTGCTCGTCGTAACCGCGATACTCGGCATAGCTGCTTATCACTCCTCCGGCATTGGCGACAAAGTCAGGCACCACAAGAATACCGCGCTCATGCAGTCGCGTTTCCTCAGCCTCTCGCATCACGATGTTTCCCCCCTCAACCACAATCTTGGCATGCACATTGTTGACATTGCCAGGAGTAACAACGTCAGGAAGGGCGGCAGGTATCAGCACGTCAACAGGCAGCTCGAAAATCTTCTCGTTCGGCAATTTTTCTCCAGGCATGTAATTTATAACACTTCCTGTGTTTTTCTTTGTCGTTGTCAGTTTGTTAAAATCAATTCCATCATTCGGCGCGTAGATGCAGCCTTTGCTATCGCTGGTAGCGACAAACTTCGCACCCCACTCAGTCAAAAACTTGGCAACAAAACTACCGACATTCCCGAAACCTTCCACTGCAAAAGTCACGTCGCTCAGCTTCATCCTCTTGTGCTTGGCAGCAATCGCCGCTGCGTGTGCGACACCAAAGCCTGTCGATCCCAACTCGTGCGGCAGCCCTCCCAAATCCTTTGGCTTTCCCGTCGTGCTTTTCGGCGAGCCGTTCCCCTCGACAAACCACCTCATCTCCTCCTCTCCAGTGTTTACGTCCGGCGCGGCAATGTACATCTTCGGAGAAATATTTTTCAGCGCGCGTCCAAACGCAACCATCAGCTGTCGTTTTTTTTCAGGATGGGCTTTCGCATCGAAAACGATTCCGCTCTTTCCTCCGCCGAACGGAAGGCCTGCGATGCTCGTCTTCCATGTCATCGTTCTCGCGAGACGGAAAACCTCCTCCACATCCACAGTCGGAGTCATTCGTATCCCCCCTTTGGCCGGCCCGAGCGCGGTCGAATCGATAATAGTAATTGCTTTCAGCCCGCTTGCTGCATCGTGCACTTCGATAATTTTTTCCGGACCCCACTCATCCCCGAATTTCACGACATGCATAATTATCTTCTATAACTTTTACTTAACAGGTATAATAAATATGCCTTTGCGAGTTGCCATCACTGGCGCGAGCGGTTTCGTCGGCCGCAACACGACTGCCTTTCTTTCGCGCGAGGGAATCAAGGTCACTGCCATCGTGAGGCCAGGAAAGGAAGATTTCGTTAAAAAATTAGGAGCGAGCAAAGCAAGGACGATTGCTGACATTAGTGCTGAAAATGCTGCTGACGAACTGGCTGAAATTTTTTCTGGACACGGCGTCGTGATGCACTTCACTTACATCAGCGATTTCGACGTGAAAACTTTCGAGCAGAAGAACACGCAGGCAAACAAAAATGCGGTGGCTGCTGCTGTTCGTGGCGGCGTGAAAAAATTTATCGCTAACAGCGGACTCGGCGTGGCGAATCTCGGAAAGAAGAAGGAGACGAGCAACGGATATTTCAGGAGCAAGAAAAGGCTTGAAGATGCTTTGATGAAAGCCAATTTTGAAAGCGGAATGAACTACGTGATTTTTCGTCCTAGCTACATCATCGGCAGGGAC
>DATEAB010000014.1:0-6056 GCA_035288545.1 archaeon
CGCATTTATTAATACTTTTCAATTCATTATAAACATATGAATTTTCTGAAGATAAGTTTGTTCGTTTTAATCTCTTTATTTTTATCTGTTTCTATTCTCCCAAATGCTAATGCCTCTGAGCTGGGTAATTTCAAGAAAAAGATTGATGTATCAAATCAAAATACATATTTTCTTTACAATTACTCAGTTTATCTCAATATAACCTGGAACCCCCATATGAAGAATGACTTTTCTGATTTAAGATTCACCTACTTTAACAATACTACTCAGAGTGAGACAGAAATTCAAGACTTTTGCTTAGGCAGAGATTGTCCCGGAGTTGATTTAAACAACTATGCTACTGTTGATGGAGTTTATACTGATTTGTGGATAAAAATCCCAACTCTTCCGCCCTCTACTGTCACGACATTGTACATGTATTATGGAAACGCATCTGCTGTTTCTTTAAGTGATAAATCAAAGGCCTTCTTGTATTATGCTGACTTTGAGAGTTGCTTTGCCGGGGCGATAAGTTGCGAACTATTTGCTAATCAAACCGCTGGTTCTAGCAATAATGACGGTGTTGTAATTTTCAGTAATGGAAAAGCTTATAATGTTGGCTACAATGGTGGAGATCCTTTCGGTCAAACTGGTGATTTGCACTTTCCTCTTCATGATTTCAAGCTAAGTTTATGGTATATGGAGACAAGTGGTGGGAGAAATTCTGAGATTTCTTTAATCAATTCAAGCTTTCTCGGCTTTCAAGGAGGAAGTACCATTGGAGATAATTTTGGTACTAAATATTTAAGAGTAATTTCAACAGTTCCAGGCCCTAGCGGTAACACACCTTGGACTGTTATTAGTAATTTGAATAGCGGCTCACAACAAAAAAGAATTTTATATTCCTTTGGAGAAAGAAACGATACTTGGATAACATTTCTCACTGAGAGTGGCAATAATGTAGGAACAGAAGTAAGATTCATGACAGATGCCGGACCTTATTTTGGCAATCCATGGAAAATCAGAGTTCGTGATGGAGGTTTGGGCGGTTCCTTCTTTGTTGATAATATTACTTTGAGAATGATTGCAGATCCAGAGCCAAATGCGACGATAGGTCAGGAAGAAAATGTGAATACAATTGAGGAGAGATTAGATGAACTTGAGCAAAAAGTCGCAGCCTTGGAAAATAGAACTTCCTCTTTAGAAGCAATTGTGCAAACTTTGCAAACAGCCTTTAATGATTTTGTAAATAAAGTAACAAACTTTCTGTTCTTCCTGCCAAGAGGATTTAGAGAGCAAATGATTTGCGGTAACTTGTTGTCGGTACAAAATATTACTAATTCACCAACAAACGCAACCGGCTTTGGACTTTATTGCCAGATTTCAAATAATGCATGTAAGTGTACAGCTGTTTGATTTTGATTCCTGCTTGTATAAAAAAAGGACTTTTTAATTGGTGATTTATTAATTCATACGATAATTTTAAATAATTGATTCTCATGATTGACGTCCACTGCCACCTCGCGTATGAAGGATTGAACGAAATTGCCGATGCTGTTGTCGAGCAGAGCATAGCAGCTGGAATGAAAGGCATAATCACTTGCGCTTATCCGAAAGATTTGCAGAGAAATTACGAGCTTGTGAAAAAATATCCGGGCTTTCTTTACCTGAGCGTCGGTCTGCATCCGATTGACATAAAGGACATGACGCAGAAAGAAATCGACGCGCATTGGGACTGGATTAGGGAGCATGCAGATGAAATTGTTGCTGTTGGTGAAATCGGCCTGGAGAAAAAGCATTTTACTGACGAAATGCTGCTTGCAAGATTCAAAGAAATTTTTGTGCAAGGTCTTGACTTGGCAAAAGAATTAAAAAAACCTGTTGTGCTGCATCTGAGAAAAGCCGAGCAGGAAGGATTCGATACCGTTGTCGATAACAACATGAAGGAAGTTGTTTTTCATTATTACAGCGGGAACATCACTCTGGCACGGCAGATCATCGCAAAGGATTACATGATATCGATTCCGACTACGATTGGAACAAGCGGAAATCTACGCGACATCGCAAGAAAATTCCCCCTCGAATATTTGTTGACAGAGACAGATTCTCCTTTCTCATCGCCGATTGCAAACATGCCGAACGTTCCGCAAAACGTGAAATTGACTATAGAAAAAATTGCTGAGTTGCGTGGCGATAAGTTCGATGTTGTTGATTCGATGACGACTAAGAATGCTGAAAGAGTTTTTAACTTAGGAGAGTTTGTATCTTAAATATTTGTCGTTCCGTTTTAAAAATATGGTTATTAGATTTAGAGAAGTTGAAGATATAGTTGATGCTTTTAAAAAAGCAGGATATATTGAAACAAATAACGACTACATAAGTCCTTTTCACACATTTGTTTTTCCTCCAGGCCATTACGATTTGCGGCTGGGTGAATATGAGAAAAGCTGGATTCTTGAACAAGTAAAGAAAAAAGATGGCATTCGCTATGTAAAAATGGTTGCGTTAATTGGCGAATCTATAGCTGGTTATGTTGATGTCCATTTGTTTGGGCCAAGTGGAATTGAAATACCAAGTTCTAAGAGAACACGTGTTGACGGAGGAAAAGATTCAACTGAAAAAATATATTGGATTGGTACAGAAATTCAGTACTATATTAATAAGAATGGTTTGGAAAGAATGAACTTGCAGAGAATTGAAAGACTGTCAAAAACAGTAGACGAAGTTCATATCGTTTTTCGCCAAGATGTTGACCAGCAAATTTCACAAATGCATAAAGTAAAAACTTAGCTAAATTTTTTACTGCAACTTGTATCGTAAGAAAGCTGCAATTCCCCCGATTTCTCTGAACTGACGGCCTTCCGGAGTGTTGATTGAAATATACTCGACGCTCGCGCCGGCCTTTGTTGCCTGCTCGACTAAATCATCAACGATTTCGTGCTCTTCCTGCACGTTCATCTGCTGCCCGCACTCCACGCATTTCTGCTTCTCGATAAGGTGACGTGGAAGGTCTTTCTCATCCGCGTGATTGTTCTGGCACTTCAACTTGACATGAACATAATTGAAATCTTCACTGACTAACAACTGATCAACTGCTGCTACTTCAATTGCATGCTTCACTTCATCCAAGCCGTAAACAACATTGCCGCCTGTTTTCAACTCGCTGAAAAGTTTTGACGTCAATTCACGCTCCTTAACAACCGCAGCATGCTCAAGTAAATCTAGCGAGCGTTCGACAAGTTCTTCAAGTCCTTCTTCTCCTGTGTAGCCGATATCCTTCACGCCAAGAACTTTGTTTTGCAACATGTAGTTAAGATATTTTTCTTTATAGAAATTCTCTTTATTTGGTCCTGGTCCACCGATTATTATTCCCTTTAAATTTTTCTCCTTCAAGAAAATTTCGCCAGCAGCGTCAGCAACCTTTGTGAAAAATTCATTCAGCGCGTCTTCACGTATTCTGTCATAGCGCCCTTGGCTCATTCCTCCCTTTACTGTCTTGCCCGGAACTGTCGAATCCATTTTCTTCACCTGCTCGATCTGCTTTCCCTTCAAAAATCCGATGTTCGCCTCTTTCGCATCCAGAACAATCAGCCCGTAAATTTCTTTTTCTTCGATTATCTCACGCAGCGGATCGAGAACAAAATGCTGGTCGCACCAATAAAGCTTCTGATTCATCTTCACTGGCGGCTCGAAGCTCCAGATGTGTATGTCCTCCTTTCCCTCCACTGGCGAGATATTGCCTGCGAAAACTACCAGCCCGTTTGCCGGAGTCTGCCTGAAAAGTCGGAGATGGGTGATTATTTTTTCCAGCGCAGTGAGGACGTTCTTTCGTGTGGCTTTGCTCTTTATGTTGCTTGCCGTGCCTTTCTCGTTTGCCAGCTGGTTGATCGTGTCGTAGATGTTTCCTCCCGCCGGCACGTAGACGCTGACCAGCTCTGTATGACGCCCGCGGATCTTTTCGATTTCGCGAATTAATTTTTTCAGTTTCAGAAGTTGCTCTGTCTTTGTCGCTGTTGAAGCGTCGTTGCTAAATAGAGATACACCTAAGTTAAAGACGGTTTTCTTTATTTATCTTGTTTATTTTCTTTCCTGCATCGACATTGGACATTTTTCTCACGTCAGTCTTTTCGTTTGCGAAGTTTATTTTATCTGGCGCTGTATTTAAAGGTATAGGATTTTAAGGGCCGCAAGGGTCGTAAGGATTGGAAGGATTGGAAAGGTCGGACGTATGCACAAGGCAATAAAAATTCTCATCGCGTCAAGCATTTTCTACAACATGGCTGCCGGCTTGCTCGGGCCGATATGGGCGATTTACGTCGGCACGGTCGGAGGAAGTATTCTTGATGCAGGTTCGGCATATGCCGTTTACACCTTTTTCGTCGGCCTGCTCATGCTTGTCTTAGGCAGGCTTGAGGACAAACTTAACAGGCGCGTGATGTTCGTGTTCGGCCGCTTCCTGAATTTCGTCGGTACCACAGGATATCTTTTCGTCACTAACATCACAGAGCTTTTCATCGTTCAAGGCGTGCTTGGCGCGGCGCTTGCCATCATCAACCCGACTTTCACCACGATTTATTCGAAGAGCATTGACAAGGGAAGAGAGAGCAGCGAATGGGCTTATTGGGAGGGTTCTGTCCACATCATGTATTCGATCGTGGCTTTTTCCGGCGGTGTGATTGCGTCGCTGTACGGCTTCCGCACGCTTTTCATTCTGATGTCCATCGCATCTCTCTGCTCGCTGATCGTTTCACTTCTGCTGCTGAAAAAGAAAATTAAGAATGAAATTCTGGTAATCGAGGGAAAGAAGAAGGTCAAAACCGGAAAGAAGATGAAGTGATGATCTTGATGGGGACTTAAATACTTTTGGATAAATTAGGCTTTGTTGCTAAATTCATAATTTTAGGTTAATTACGCAACAGAATTTTTGACCATAATTACAAACCGAAAGAACGGTATTGTCAAGAACCTTATTCAGTAGGGTTTTTTTTCCAATCTATGCTCAACCAATTCTCCTATATCTTCGCCTAATACTTGTTCAGGAATTCTAAATCTGTATCCATCGGATGACATAGTTTTCAACATTTCATTCACATATTCATTCAATTGTTTAGGTTGTCTGGGTTTTCTCGGTTGTCCAATTAAAATTTGGCTTTTTTCATTTATTTCAACTGCTTCAGCATTAGGAGTATAATCTAAAACTCTGCAAGTGAACGGTTGCCCATGAATTTGTAAAGGAATCAAATCTGTTACGGTTACAACAAATTTGTCTGACCACTGTTTTCTAAGAAAATCTAAAACTTCCTCCTCAATAAAACTATCAGCTACTTCTCCTGCTCTTTCATCTGCTGGTTTAGAAACAACAACAATTTCAGCTGGTTGTGGATTAGCCTTACTTACATAGGCTTTTTCTCCTAAAGCCATCATAGCATTCTTTCTAATAATACCATCTGTTCTGATAATCCCCAGACCTTCATCGTCTCTATAGCCATTAAATGCCCTTGCATATGTTGCTCTTTTACCTCTAATTCTCAGATATCCACTAACAACATCAATACCAAGAGCTTTATCCAAAGCTTTTGAATCAACTCGAACAATTCCACGACCAAAATCTCTTTGACGAGCGTCTGCAACCTTTAACTCATATTCAACGGGCATTACTTATCACTCTAATTTCAGATAAACAGTTAAAGATTTAAGCCTTGCTATTTGATAGAAAATTTAGCTTCAATTCCCAGTTCATTCATTTCCTGAATCAGAACACAAATGTTATGGCAGAGAATTTTTAACAGAATCTCATTTATCTGTGCGGTCTTGGTCTTGCTTCTGACATTAGTTACGAATTTGAAGTTAAATTAAAATAAATTAAACTCAGTTAAACCAAGTTATGCATCACGACTAAATCCTTTTCAAACATTTTCAGCTCGGCAGGCACTTTCATTTTTATTTCGTCTTTCAGCGACAGGTTTTTCTTTTTCTTTTCGTCCCAGACTTGCGAGTTGAAATCGGTCAGCTTCTGCGTGAGTGATGCCATCGCGCTGCTCTTGAATTCGGCTTGCGGGAATTCCTGCTTGTGTATG
>DATEAB010000015.1:0-13275 GCA_035288545.1 archaeon
TGGTAGTCACTCTAATTCCGGTGAGTTTGGAAAGGACTCTAACAAAAAAGTATGCGCCAAAAAAGTGTCCTGGGAATGCTAGCATTTTATTTCCCCATTATTTTTTGTCAAGTTTTTATCCAATTCCGTAAATGTTAGCAAGCTTAAGCAAAGCGTCTATTCCATATATTGATATGAAAATGAAGAGCGCGTGTTTTATTGAACGGCCGATTATCGTTGAGATTATGAATGTCCTGAAGTTCATTTTTAGAAATCCGAATACAACTGTTGCGATGTCGAATGGAAACGGCGGCGGAAGAAGACTCATCACAAGGACAGAAAAATCGCCCCACTTTGCAAGGAAATCTTTGACAGATTTTTTATGTGCTGCCTTTATGTTGATATATTTTGAACCCCAGAAGCCCATGTAATAATTGATGCAGCTGCCAAGCACCGCTCCTGCTGTTAGAAAAACAAAAATCAAGATTGGGTTAAAATCCAAACCGACATAAACGGGAATCAACAACTCGACAAATGCTGGAATGAAAAAAAGGGAAGAGAGAAAAGAACTAAGAAACAAACCAATAAGACCATGTGAGAAGAAAAGTGTAACAATTTTTTCGAATACCATAACTCATCTACTCAATATTATTATTTTATTTTACTATACTATTCTATTACTTTTGGTTAAAAATAAAATGAAAAGATGGAAGTGGATAAAATCGACCTTAAAAACATTCAAAAAAAGCTAGAAAGTGGCAGGACGATTGAAGAAATAATCGCTGATTTCGACTGGAAGGAGTTTGAAGGCCTTGTTGCAGAGATTTTTGTTGCTAATGGATTTTACGTGAGGAGGAATCTGCGCTTCAAAACAACACGTCGTTGCGAGATAGACGTGCTGGCCGTTCGCGGCGACGTCGTGTTTGCTGTTGACTGCAAGGAGTGGAGCCGCGGCCGTTACAAGGACTCTGGTCTCAGAGCTGCTGTAGAGAGCCAGGAAGAACGGGCAAATCATTTGAAGAAATTTTTGAAAAACAATCTAATTGCCAGGAAATCTCTGAAGATAGATGTCGCGAAGCAGGAAGTAATGCCGATTGTTGTGACTTGGCTGCAGGAAGGCATAGAAAGGCACAGCGAATCGATGATCGTGCCAGTTTGGAAGCTGAACTCTTTTCTGAATTATTTCTTGCTACAGAGCGAAAGTTTTGCTTCTACTGAATAGAAAAAATCTTTAAAAAGTCCTTATAAAGAGGGTTATTTAAACTTTTCGAAAGAATAATATATAAAGTCTGGAGTGTCGGAGGACTGTTGATAATGACTGATTTTAAAATTCGCGTAGAGAACATCGTCGCTTCTGCTGCCCTCGGGGTGAAAGTACCTCTCGAGAAAGTCGTGAGCAAGCTGGAAGGAATGGAGTACGAGCCTGAACAGTTTCCTGGCATCGTCTATCGCCTTCAGAAGCCCAAGGCTGCGGCCCTCATCTTCGGCAGTGGAAAGATTGTTTGCACAGGAGCCCGCAACATCGAGGATGTCAACACTGTGTTCAAGAAGGTAATTTCGATCGTCAAGTCAACAGGCACGAAAGTGCCGCGTGGATTCACGATGCAAGTGGAAAACATCGTCGCGTCGGCAAAGCTTGATTCGAATCTGAATCTTGACACGATTGCATTCAATCTCGAGAACAGCGAGTACGAACCAGAGCAGTTTCCTGGTCTTGTCTACCGCATGACAGAACCGAAGGTCGCGTTCCTGCTTTTCGGCAGCGGAAAAATCGTTTGCACGGGCGCGAGAAGCGTCACTGACGTCGAGATAGCTGTGAAGAAGGTTTCGAAAAAGTTAAAAGAGATTGGCGCTTTAGTCAAACCTAAGTAAACTTTTCACTTTTTTTCTAACTTCAACTATTTTTGGAAAGTTTGCAACAATTGGAAAAATATAAAACTTCTGACTGTCATTAATTTAATACACCTAATACCCTGACGAAGATTTTTTCTGCTCGGCGCGGAGAGTGGTTTCTATGGAAAGGGAAGAAATAATTACGAGAGTCGCGGAATTTTTGCGCGAGTATTATTACAATGATTTGGTCGGCGCAGCCAGCGAAGGAAAGAAGTCGATTGTCATTGATTTCTCACTACTTGACCGTTTTGACACAGACCTTGCTGATTATTTGCTTGAGTTTCCTGAAGAGACTCTACCTGCTGCAGAGGAAGCGACTAGACAAATAGATTTGCCAGCAGAAGCAAAACTCAAGTTGCGTCTTATCAATTTGCCAGAGAGCAAGGACATTAGAATAAGAAACATTCGTTCTGAGCATGTCGGCAAGCTGATAGCAGTCGATGGTATAGTCAAGCGCGCAAGCGAAGTTAGGCCAGAAGTCAGCGAGGCGATTTTTCAATGCCCTGAATGCGGGACGAAACATACTGTTATCCAGACAGAAGTTTTCCTCCGATCGCCAATCGAATGTGATTGCGGAAATAGAAAAAATTTCAAGCTGATTGAGCAGAAGCTTTACGATGCGAGATGGGTCGTTATCGAAGAGCCGTTCGAAATAACGAGCGGTGAGCGACCTAGCGACATTAGAATTTTCCTGAAAGAAGATCTAACAACCCCGAAGATGCAAAACAAAACAGAACCGGGAAACAGAATAAAAATTGCTGGCGTGCTGAAACAATTGCCTAGGAGAATAAAGGGAACCGTGTCGAGACAAATGGAAATCTACATTGACGCCAACTCAATAGAGTCGGTAGAGGTTGAATGGGAAGAACTTGACATAACGCCTGAAGATGAGAAGAAAATTATCGAGCTTGCAAACGATGCTGAAATTTATAATAAACTCGTCGCGTCCATTGCACCTGCGCTTTACGGACTCGACGCAATAAAGGAAGCGATCGCGCTCCAGCTTTTCGGCGGTGAAGTACACGTTCAGCTCGACAAATCAAGAGTCCGCGGGGTTATTCACATTCTGCTTGTCGGTGACCCAAGCACGGCAAAAAGTGTGCTGATGAAAGTCGTCTCAATGCTAATTCCTCGTGGTCGCTATGTTTCAGGGAAAGGAGTGACTGCTGCTGGACTGACAGCGACTGTTGTCAAGGATGAGGAATTTCTCGGAGGATGGGTGCTTGAAGCCGGGGCGTTGGTGATGTGCAACCGAAGTTTGTGTGCTATTGATGAGTTTGAAAAGGTCGAGAAGACCGATCAGGTCGCGCTGCATGAAGCCATGGAGCAAAACACAATTTCGATTGCCAAGGCAACAATAGTCGCGACACTTCCCGCGCAGACATCAATCCTCGCAGGAGGAAATCCAAAGCTCGGCCGCTTCGATCCATATATGCCGATTAAAGAGCAGATAAACGTTCCAGAAACTCTTCTCAGCAGGTTCGATCTCAAATTCGCACTCCGCGACGTGCCGAATCCAGAACTCGATGCAAAAGTTGCTGACCACATTTTGAAGAGTCGACATTATGGCGAGGAAGACGTTGCTCCTGTGATTTCTGCCGACTTGCTGAAAAAATATGTAGCTTATGCGAGAAAGAACTGCCACCCGAAACTTCTTAAAGAAGCTGGGAGCTTGATAAAAGATTTTTTCGTCGATTTGCGTTCGAAAGTCATGGGCGAAGAAGCTCCTATTCCTATAACGTTGCGACAATACGAGGCGCTGATACGACTGGCAGAAGCTGCCGCAAAAATCCGGCTGCGCGACACGGTTACGAAAGAAGATGCTGTGCGCGCGATAAATCTCATGAAAGCATCGCTGCGCGAGTTCGGATTCGAGCCTGAGACTGGAAAGATTGACATAGACAGGCTGGAAGGAAGGGTGACTGCGACTGAGCGAGGGAAAATCCGTGTCATGCTTGACGTGATCGAGGAGCTGACGAAGACATTGGGAAAGAAGATGCCGAAGATGGAGATAATCAAGCTGGCAAAGATGAGGGGACTGAAGGATTTCGACATAGAGAAGATGCTGAACGAGCTGAAGAACACAGGAGACATGTTCGAGTCGTCGCCTGGAATTCTGGAAAAAATTTAGTGATGGGCAAAGGTGAGGTGATTTTTTGGAGAAAAATATTGTTGCTGAAGCAGAAATTAGTAGACTGCCTGCGCTAAAAGTGCGGATTGGAGATGTTGCGAACGGGAAATATTTTTTCGCGAACGCCGAGCAGAAAAAAGCAGGATATGTCATAACCCCTTTCGGCCAGCGCGTCTCTCGGATCAACGTCGTGGCGACTGTCATCGACAAATTTTTGAACGAAGACGGGACGTACTGCTCACTGACCCTTGACGACGGTACTGGGATAATAAAGATGAAAGCTTTCAAGGAAGAGGCGAGAGGCCTGGAAAAGTTTGAGCTTGGCGACTTGATTCTTTCAATCGGAAGGTTGCGCGAGTACACTGGGGAGGTTTATGTTGCTGCAGAGGCTGTCCGCAAGCTGGCTGACGTAAATTTCGAGCAGATGAGGAAATTGGAAGTACTTAACGAGCTGTTGCGCGCGAAAAGAATGGTTGACGAGCTAAGGCGGCTGCATGACACGGCGACATTGGAAGAGCTGAAGGGATTTGCCGCGAAAAATTACGGACTTGATGAAGAGCAGCTGAACGTCGTGCTGGAAAGTTTAAATATAAAAAGGGAAGTTGATTATAAGCCGGCAGTGCTTGAAGTAATAAGCAAGCTTGACAGCGGAAACGGAGTTGAAGTGAAAAAACTTTTTGAGCAGAGCGATTTGAGCAGCTTGCCTGAAAACGTCGTTGAGTCGGCAATTAACGAACTGCTTGCAGATGCTGTTTTATTCGAGCCGCTGCCTGGCATATTAAAAAAAGTGTAAAAAAGTTTAATGACGAGTGGTGAAAATGGAAAAGCTGCAGATGAACTACGAAGAGATGTTGACCAAGGCAATAGAAAAGCTGCCGAAGAAGCAGGAAGCTAAAGACCGTTTCGTCGTGCCTGACGCGATGGTCGAAATAAGCGGGAGCAGAAGCATTTTCAAAAACTTCGGAGAGGTTGCTGACAAATTGAGAAGGGAGCATGCGCATCTTGCGAAATACCTGTCGAAGGAAATTGCTACCGCAGGAAGCGTACAGGGCGTAACGCTGGTTTTTCAGGGCAACATTAGGCGCGACATCTTGCAGAAGAAGATTGTTGATTACGTCAAGGAATTCGTCTATTGCAAGGAATGCGGAGAGCCAGACACGAAACTTGTGAAGAGGGACCGCGTCACTCTGATGGTCTGCGAGGCATGTGGTGCCAAGCATCCAGTGAGAAACATTTGAGGGCGAAATAAAATTAAAGAATATAAAGGTCTTTCTTAATCTAATTCTATTATCAAACTGGTGATTGAAACGGTAAGAAGAAAAACTGTAGGAAAGAAGAACGCAGGCAAGAAAACCGCTGAGGAAAACATCGAGAAAAAGTTTTGGGCCAGAGTTTTTGCCACACAACACAACCTCGTTTTGGCAGTTTGCGATGAGGAATTGATCGAGAAGGAGCTGAAGATGAGACAGGAGGGAAAGAAGGAGGTGCTGAAGATTAAGGTGAGCAAGAACTTCTACGGCGGGATGCTTGTGAACGAAATTGTTGTTGTGAGGCTGATGAGGAAGGCGACGATCGGAAATTTCATGGGCATGAGGGCTGTTGATATCGCAGAAAAAAACGGTTTTATAGTGAAGGAAAATATTATTCTTATTGATGAAGTCCCGCACGCGCAATTCGTCAAGCTTTCTGAAGTTCGCTAAGCGACACAAGGGTCAGTTCTTTGTGCTCTCCGCGTTTGCAATCGTCGCTATGTTCTTTCTGATAAGCAGGTGGATTGAGCCGTTTACAATCGTTGACACTAGCCAGGTCGCGCTGATGGACGAATTTTTCATTTTCAACAACATAAAGGAAAAGGCAATTTATGCGGTCAATGGGAGCAAGAGTTGCGAGGACTTGCGCTATAATCTGGACGAGTACAGGAATTTCGTTCAGCAGTATGCGCTTGAAAAGAATTTCAAAATCGATTTCAACTACACGATTTCACCATGCTACAACGAGCCTCCTTTCTTCCCTGTGGTCATCGAGGCAAATCTCCGCCTTAAGTCACCTTCTGCAGATTTGTCGAGCACCTTCGGCATGACATATGTCCCAAGCTAGCGAATGCCTTAAGCCAGCTGGCAGTCCGACGTGACGTAGATCCAATACCCTGACTTCTGTGTGATTGTGGTTGTTGTCACCCAGCTCTGGCTTTGAGAATTCCAATACAGAGGGCCGACTCCTATTTTGCCCGCGCACGTTCCTATGATTGAGTTTATGTCGTAAGAAGATCCTGACGTCGTTCCGATCAAGTTCCATCCTTTTTTCAGCGGAGGAATCTCTGGTATCCCGACAGTCCCGCTGCCAGTGTAATCAAAAGTGCAAGGACCCGGTCCTGAAGGCTCTGCGATGACCCAGTATCCTTTGCCTCCCCGCAGCTGGCTTGCAGTGTAATATTCCCAAATCTTTGTCTGCGAGTTCAAGTAATAGAATTGCCTTCCTTGGACGCGACAGTTGTCGTTAGTGATCGAATTCACTTGCAGGACGTCGAACGAGATGAGATTCCATCCCCGATTCAGAGTGTGCTGCGAAGATGGGCCTGGCCCGCCTGGAGCCTGTGCTAGAACATAAACCACTGTCTGGGTCTTGTTCCATTTGTTTATGCTGTCGTTCGAGTACCATGTCAGATTATAACTGCCGGCTCCCCCGAATCCGATTCCGGTGAAATTGATTCTGAAAACTCCGACGCTGTTGTTCCAAGTGCAACCTGCCTGCCCGCCGTTCTGGCAGCGGGTGTAGTTGAAGTAGCTTCCAGTGCTGTTTCTTCCCAACTGAAAAATCACCCCGTTCCTATCCACAGGGGCGCTTGTCGGCGTTATCCTTATCGAGAAGGACTTGTTCTGATTCGGATTTTCTTGCGATTGCGAAGCCGGAGTGGATTGGTTTTGCGAGAAAACTATTGGGGTAGCAGCGAACGTTATCTGTGCATATTGAAGAAAGTAGACCTGATAAATCGCGTAAAACCCCAGAATCAAAAGGTAAATCGTCAGTTTTGAGAGTGCTTTCCTGTTTAGCAAAAAATTCTCTGGCATTTTATCCTATTAAAGATATTCGGATTTTGAGAAAATAAAAGTCTCGTATATGGAAAATAATTATTTGAAAAGTATTTTCACTTGGTCTGAATCGAGTTGGAAGCTTTCGGAAAAAATCCGTTTGTTCTTTCGGTTTTTTATTATGAGCTTCAAATACGGCAAATAGTCCTGCCGGATTTTTTTCGTTGAGCAGTGGAGGCCTTCGCCCAATTTCGCGTAAATCCCTTTTTTTTCTACCCTTGCTTCCTTTGTCCTGCCGAGTATTGCTATGTTCTTCGGGTATTCGTATCTCGTGAATTTTCTGTATGTCCCGTGTTTCTTTGCGACCGAAACGCCTGCCGTCATCATGTCGATCATGTAGCTCTTCATCGTCCAGTTCTGGCGGGAGCGCACTTGCTGTTTGAAGATGTCAGCCTTGCTCAGCGCCTCGAATGCCGCGGCTATTTCCTCCGGATCTTCATACTCGTTTGTTATGTTATTTTCGATCCACCAGAAGATTTCGTCAGGATCCTTGTCGGCCTGATTTATAGCCAGCTTGGCGGCAAGCGCTGTTTGCGTCTTGAAAATCATCTTGAGAACTTCGAAAATGCTTTCCTCGCGTTCGCGGAAGCCGAGCGCCTCGAAGTCGGAAACGACAATCCGCCTCTTTCCGCTCGCAAGAATTTCAAAATCGTTTATCGCCGCACGCATGTCCCCCTCCGCCCGGCTTGCCAGCATGCGCAGCGTGTCCTTGTCGATTTCTATCTTCTCTTTTTCTGCAATCATCGCCAGCTTCTTCTCGATGTCCCACACAGGAAGTTTCCTGAATTCTATCATCGAGCAATAGTTTCTCAGCGTCCGCAGCTTCGGATTCCAAGGATCGTTCGCCGTAAGGACAATCGGATGCGCGGACGTCTTTATCATTTCAATGATTTCCCCGACTCCTCCTCTGTCTTCCTGTCCTGCCAGGCCGTCAATCTCGTCAACAAGAAAAATCTTCCCTCGTTTGAACAGGCTCTGTTGCTGCGAGGACTTGCCTAGAGAATCCTTTATCTCCGACGCGCTCCTGTAGTCGCTCGCGTTGAGCTGTATCAGGTCAACCATTTTCTCCGACGCGTACGCCTCGACGAGGGCTGTCTTCCCGACCCCAGGCGGCCCGTGAAAAAGGGCAGGTTTGCTTCCGCGCTTCCAGCTTTTCATCCATCCTTCGAACTGCGCAACCGCATCTTTTTGTCCTACGAATTCTTTCATCGAGCGAGGCGAATATTTTGCCGAAAAAGTCATGCTAATTTGTTGAGTTGCAAAGTAGAAATAGTTTTAATAATTGTTCGCTCGGTTTTTGTAGTAAAGCAAAATCATGACAAATATCATTGCTACTACTGCCACAATTGCTATGATGAGAAGGTTGTTGACGGAGAAAAGTGAGGAGGTTGCATTTGTGCCACTTCTCCTAGTCGTAGTGGCCGTCGATGTTCTAATTTGCGTTTGTGTGGGATTTGGATTCGTTGAGGTGGTCGATGATGTTGCAGACATGGTTGTCGTGGCAGTTGGCGTGGAAGTGCCAGCTGAAGTTGAAGTAGAAGTAGGAGTCGAAACGTCGTCCGGATATGAACCGACGTAAAAGGACAGGCAAGAGGAAATTTGCCCGTCGTCATCGCAGCTCACGCGCGCGTAAAAACTGTCGGGCTGGATGCTGAAAAATTCCACATGCCTGCTTGTTATCGTCAGCGTGTAGCTTGCTGTCGTCTGGCAACTTCCCTTATACACGTACAGCTTTCCGTTATTGCAGTTGTTCACAATGCACTGGCAGTTGTTGACGTAACACGGGTCGCAATTGATAGTTATTTCTTGGGCAAGAGAAATTGACGGGACTGCCAGAGCAAAAAGCACGGACGCGAAAAATAATTTCGATGCAAATTTCATAATAATATTTTCAATCTGGCTGCCTTAACTCTTTTGTTGCTTTCACTTTTCTATTTTTCGCTTTCATTTTTTGTTAACGATCATGAACTGGGCGAGCAATGCTTCGAGTTGAATCAAGTCGCTCCCGCCTTCGCTGATTCTAAACTCATACTCCCCACACTTCTCGACAAGCCGGACTTTTGTCTCTTCGCTCAACCCGTCAATCGAGTAAATCTGCCTGTGGATTTCACGAATGATGTCGCTTCCTGCAAGTCCTTGCTTTAGCAGCATGTCGTGCAACATGTTGCGCGCGTCGGCGAAATGACCTTTCAGAACAACTTCCAGCATCTTTCTCACGTCGTCCGGTCTGGCGCGCGAGGCGACGTCGTAAACGACATCTGCGGTAATTTTTTCCCCAAGAGCGGCAGAAGCTTGCAGCAAATTGGAAACTTTTCTTAAGTCACCCTCGCTAAGCGTTATGATTGTATCGTATGCGTCGCTAGAAATTTTCAACTTTTCTCCCTCAGCAATTCGCTCGATATACGACTTAATGTCCGCGTCGGTCAGGGATTTGAAACGAAAAACAGCCGTGCGGCTCTGGATTGGCTCAATAATTTTGCTGCTATAATTTGCAATTAAAATAAAACGTGATACAGAAGTGTAGGTTTCCATCGTGCGTCGCAATGCTTGCTGGGCTTCCTGCGTCAGAGCATCCGCCTCGTCGAGAAGGATAATTTTGTATGGAACTGCACCCATTGATTTCGTTCGTGCAAAATCCTTCACCGCGCCGCGTATGACGTCGATGCCTCGCTCGTCGCTTGCATTCTTTTCCAGGACGTTCGCGCGCCACTCCTTGCCGTAAACCTCTCTTGCTATCGCCAGCGCGACTGTCGTCTTGCCGCTGCCCGGAGGTCCTGCGAAAAGCATGTTCGGCACGTTTCGATCCTTGACAAAAGCCTTCACACGCTCGACGATATGCTTTTGGTTTATTACATCAGCTAACTTCGCGGGTCTGTATTTTTCAGCCCAGACGAATGCCCCGTTTGTTATCTCTGCCATAATTTTCATGCTCGCAATACAGAAAACTTCTGCTAAATAAACTTATATTCAAAGATTTAATGCTTTTCTAGAGGGTCGTTGTGATAGTTACAATAAGCGGAGTCGGAGGTGTCGGCAAAACCACTGTGACGAAACTGCTTGTAAAAAAATTGAAGTGGCGATTGGTCAGGCCTGACGACATTGCTAAAAAGAAAAAGCTGTATGCCGGGTTCGACAAGGAAAGGAAAAGTTGGATTGTCAATCTGGAAAAGCTGGGTAAAGAGCTGAGGAAAATTGAGAAGAAAGAGAAAAATGTGCTGGTCGAAAGTTTGTATGCTCATTTTTTCGAAGCTGATATCGTGATTGTGCTGAGATGCAGACCGGAAGTTTTGGAGAAGAGGTTGAAGAAGAAATATGACTGGCCTACGAAGATTGTCGAGAACAAGGAGGCGGAGATGATAGGAGTAATAACGCAAGAGGCAGTCGAGCGTCATGGCAGAAGCAAAGTTTACGAGCTTGACACTACGAGAGCAACACCAATGCAAACAGTTGGACAGATGATGGAAATTATTAAAGGAGGAGGAAAGAAGTATAAAGCGGGGCGGATTGATTGGCTAAAGTGAGAGGAAGAGGAACGAGAACTGCAGTAAAGGGAAAAAAGGAAAGAGGAATCGCAGATCATTTCGAGACTTTCCAGATTGCGCTGGTCGTGATTTTCATGCTGCTTATAGTTTTGGCTGTCTATTTCTTACTTACTGGAAATATTCCAGGACTGACTTAAATTTTCATATCGGTGAGCAAAAAAATGTCAGCGAGTCTTGTAATGACAATGGGCATAACTCTCTTTCTTTTATTCGGTTTTCTCTTCGCAATTCTCGCCGTTGTCGGCTACTATGTCGGCCTTTCTGGTTATCTCATCGTGACTATTGCAATCGCACTTGTGGTTCTGCAGTGGTTCATCGGGCCGAACATTATCTGGTGGACGACAAACATGCGCCAAGTTCAGAGAAAGGAATATCCTTGGTTGTTTGATATTATTGCAAAAATTTGCAAGAAGACAAAGACGCCGTTGCCAGAGAGAGTTGCAATTGTAAATGACGGCTCACCGAACGCTTTCGTGTTCGGACGCACGCCGTCAAGCGCGACGTTTGCTGTCACGCGCGGCCTGCTGAACGGCTTGACTAGGGAGGAAGTAGAGGGGGTTGTTGCCCATGAGATCGGTCATATAAACCACAAAGATATGGTTGTTATGACAGTTGCCGCGGCGATTCCGACGATTATGTACTTCGTCGCGCGATTTCTGATTTACGCTCCAAGCAGCGGTAGCAAAAAAAGCGGAGGAGGCGCTGTGTTGATCGGCATTGGCGCGTTCCTGATTTATTTCATCACAAACCTGCTTGTTCTAACTCTGAGCAGGCTCCGTGAGTATTACGCTGACAGGTTTTCTGCTTCACAAACCAACCCGCGCCATCTTGCAAGCGCGCTGGCGAAGATTGCCTACGGCCTGAGCGTGTCGAAGGAGCATGGAAACGACGCAGTTCGTGCCTTCTTCATATCCGACCCGGTGACGGCGAGATACGAAATGAATCATTTTGCCGACAAGTATGAAGATTTCCAGCTAACTGAGAAGGAGCTGAGAGAAGCAATGGAATGGGAGAAGAAAAACCCCTTCGCGCGCATCAGCGAAATTTTCAGGACACACCCACTTACTTTCAAACGGATAAAGGCTCTCATGGAAATGGCGAAAGAAAGTTAGGAAAGGAAAAATTAATTTTCTGCAATTAATTTAATTTTCTACAATCACGTTCGCGAAAATCCTGTCTATAGGACTCTTGCTCGCGTCTTTCGGAACTATGAAGATTGTATATTCGCCGTTGATGATGTCCTTTGTGTTGAAGTCGAGACTCCAGCCGTTGCCACCGTCAGGATCGAATCCCAAGTTCGGATCAGTTGTCGATGCGTACTGGCTTTTCGGTACAAAACCGAACCAGACTTCCGCAGTGCCTGCTGGTGCTTTCGTCAACTTTATCGTCATGAGCCCCTTGATTGCCTGTCCGTTTGAAGGATACATTTCAATTCCTGTCTCGGCGCTTTGGACAATTGTCTTGTTGCTTGTATAAGTGACTTGCTGGCCTGGGCCCAGAACAGGGAAGCCAGGCAAACCTCCTTTGACAAATACGAAATAAACAACTGCCGCGACGATGAGAAGAGCGACAATTATTATAATGTTTCTGCTTGAATCGCTTGCCATTTGTTCATCACTTCATCGTTCATCTTTAATCCAATCTTTACTTTTTAAATTTGGTTTTTGTATGGTATAAATTTATTTCGCCACTGCTTTCATGAATGTCACAGCCACTTTGTTTTCTCCCGTCACGGCGAATTGGAATGTGTACAACTCGCCCGATATCAGGCATGGGTAGATGTTTATGCTCCACGATCCTCTAGAGAAGTGAGTGGTGTTGCTGTACGAGGTTCCGAACACCGAAACGCTGACGTTGCCCGCGCCTATCGGGTTTCCGCTGATTGTGTCCGTCGCCGTTCCGTTGAAGACCCATTCCTTGGCCACGCAGCTCTGAGTTTCTGCCGCAAACGGCCCGCCGCGCGTTATTAGCTGCGCGTAGCCCGCCCTGTTGTCGCTCGAGTTGATGAAGATGCCTATCGTGACCCTGTTCTGAGGAACGTCCGGAAGCGAGCATGGGATTTCGAAGTAACCGTCAGTTATTGCCGCAGAGTCAGTCGCCCCAGTTTCTTTCACGATGTAAGTTGCAGTGCCGCTGGTTATCGGAATGCCTGTATCTGCATAGTAGGCATATCCCTTCAGCACGCAGTCAAGAGCAATGATCGCATTGTAGGATTGGCTGCTTGAAGAGTAGTTTGCATCGCCGTTGAAATCCGCAGTGACGCTGAACGTTCCTTCAGAAATCAAACGCTTCTCATAACTGAAGGGAGTGGTGCCCTGCTGAGTTCCGAAATTCGGATAGGACGAAGTTATCTGGACAGTTTTTCCTGAAATGTTGACAGTTCCTGTGAAGTTCGCCCATCCTCCAGAGCTGTAAGCCTTGTTACCTTCTGTTCCGTTCAAGAAAAGTCTTGTCGATGTGTCACCCTTAGTAACGATCAAAATATTTTCAACTGACGAACTGCTTGAGTAGTTTTCTGTGGAGCTTTGAGTGCATGTATAATTGTAGTTTGCAGCACCGAGAGTGATTGCGGCTTCTGAAGTGGGTGAGGATGATCCTGTTGCAACCTGCGTGGAGTTTCTGTAGAGAGTCAGCGTCGACG
>DATEAB010000016.1:0-5112 GCA_035288545.1 archaeon
AGCTTGCTCAAGTCAATCGCTTCGAATTTCGTGCTGCCAAAGGTCTTCGAGAGTCTGTTGATTGTGTCTTTAGTGAGCGTCATTCCGAATTCTCTGCTTTCAGTTACTGACGTGACATCGAATCTCACCTCGCTGGCCAAATAATTATTTTTCATGTTGTCAAGAATCGTGCCCAGCTCTATGTTTGAAACATAGGCAGCATCATTGGGATGAGTGTGGAAAACAACAACGATTTTCCCTTTGGCATCCGAAAAATCCTTGAAGAAGAGATCAAATTTCGGAGTAGTGCCAGCCTCGCTTCGTTCTGAATACTTGTTCAATGAAACCAAATAAAAGGTTTTGCTTCCTTGATCAGGCCAGCCGAAAAGAGAAGTTTCATACAAAGCATTATTTATTGTTTCATCATATTTTGCCGACAATTGAATCGCTTGATTCTCTCCATCCTCGATGCTTGAAACCGGAATTCTCTGGTCATTAAACAGCAAGACAAATTTGTAATTGCTGAGAACGAGATCAGAGTATTTGAGTTCTGATTTGCTGCCGAAAATATTTTGCCAGAAATTATTCCACCAGTCATCTATCTCTTTAAAAGAAATTCTTCCAGAAATCCTATCGATAGCATCACCTCCGACAAACGTTCCTTCTGGCAGAGGCGTTAGGTCTTGGGCTTTTGCTGCTGTGCCGAAGAGACTGCTGAGCCAGCTGAAGAAGTTGTCAAGAAGGTTTGATGAGGAAATTCCTCCGATCGTCCTCTCGGCGCGCGAGCTCTCATCACCTATCCTTGGGTTTGTAGTTGTCCCTGCAGTCGTTGAGGTAGTCGTCGTTGTCTGCGAATTGAATGAAGGGGCTGCCGTTGTTGTTGTAGTTGTAGTTGCTGATGTTGCTGAAGAAGTTGAAGACGTGGTTGCGGATGTAATTGTGGTTGTTGAAACTGTTGTAGGAATTGCTGATGTTGTTTGTGTTGCGGTTTCTTCAAGATTAAGATTAAAATCAAGATTTTGCAGGGAAAATTTTGCTGCTTCACTTTCAGTTTGGTTTTGCGACAAGGTTTCCTGCGTGCTTGGGCCGATTGCGATGGGGACGATGTTGAGGGAAACGTCCGCAGTGCCGGCAATCGCATCTCCGCTTTTTGCAACAAGCCTCTCGTTTTCTGGATCAAATGAAAGTGTGAATGTTGCGGAGTCTATGCTTTTCTCAAGGGACTCTCCGTTAAGCATATTGAAAATTTCCACAGCGTTGAGAGCAGAAAAAACTGCCTGGACTGCCGAGTCGGTGGTTTCTACGTTGGCCGCCGAGTAAGAAATCCCAGCAGGCATGCCGTAGATCTGCTCGTACGCGCGTCTCAAAAATAAAATTGATTCGACCTGGTGCATGTTCCGTATCGCGGAAGCAAAATCCTTCAGCGTGTCAAGAAGGACTATCTTTCCCTGGTTTACATCCACATTTATCTCAGGACTTGACGACGAGGTCGACACCAAAATGTTGAAGAGAGATCTCGAGTTTGCAAAGATTACGAACTTCAAACTCGCGCCCTCGTACTTGTCAAACTTCATGGCTGTGCCGTTCGAGGCGACATATCCGAGGAAATCGGTAGTTCTGTCAGCAACACTGACTTTGAGCTCGATATCTTCCTCCTGCACATTGTTGACAAAGCATGAAAATTTATGGGCGTAAGTCCGATCACCATTTCCGTTCTGAGCGATAGTGGTGTTGAAAACTTGTTCGCCCGTCCTGCTGCAAAGTGACAGTGATGAGTTCAAAAATTTGTACTGATTTTCCGGGGAAAGTTCGGAAAGATAAGCGAGCATTTCCGCTTCGTTTGTAAATTTGCTCCTCAGCTGGCCAAGAGGAAATGAGAGTTGCGAGACTACAGCCTGTCCGAAACTGCTCCCGAAGAAAATCGACAGCAGAAAAGCGGAAATAATCTTTTGATTTATCTCATGCCTTCTTTTCTTTTCCACTCTGTATGCCTCCGCTTGATAGCCTCATTTCCGCCTCATTTCACCTCATTTAATCGATTTTGAATGAAAACGCAACCCCTTCGTTCGTCTCGCTGGCGAAAATTATTATCGTGTAAGCGCCTTTCTTTTCCTCGCCGAATGCCAGAAGTTGTTCGACAGTCACTGTTGTTTTGTCAAGATCAGCGCAAAGCACGGAGTCGAAATATTTTATCTTTCTCTCGGGATTGGAGACGAAAATGTCGCAGATAGCGGCGGAGAACTGTTGAGAGGTAGCAAGGACGGCCGCTCCTGTGAGTTTGTCGAAGCGGCTCGCCTGCTGCAAGGAAGTGTAATGAGGACCTCCGAAGTAAGAGACGTAGAAAACGAGGACGCCAGCAGCCGCAAAAAATGCTAGAGCAAGTACAAGAATCTCCTTTCTGCCGATAAGTATTTCATAATTCCCAATTTGCATTAGCTACTCCACACTCATTCGTACATCTGACGTCCAGCGCCAACCAAGCGCTAAACTCGATTCAAATTCTAAAAAATCCAAAAATCTAGAATCCTAAATCTTCCTCGTCCTCTTCGTCGTCAAGTGGATCGTACGCATCTTCAACATGCTTGTCTTCTTCTTCGTAGTCCGCCATTTTCTCTTCCTCCATTTTCCCCTTTTATTTTCTTTTCTACTTCCTTCGTGTCTCCGTCTACCTTCGTTTCAACCTTCAACTCTTCTTTTTCTTCTTTTTCTTTCGCTTCGGATCGAAAGTCAGCAAGCTGACTGTTAAGTTGTTAGGTTGAAAGTTAGTTAGTGAGGGATGCCCTTTGTCGACTGCATGTCTTCCAATGTCCAGAGTGTGAAGATCATGAAATTGTTGAGTAGAAACTGAATTGTTTTGCAAACTTTTCGAGTTCGAGTTTGAAACTCTTTCTCTTTTCAAGTCTGCTAATGTTGTGGTTGTGTGGTTTTCAATTTCGTTTGGCATTTTAAGCCTTCCCCAATTTTGTTTTTTTTCATTGGTTTTTTGTAATCGTTTGGTTGTTTGAAGTGCAGCCGGCAAAAAACTAAAAAAGAAAGGGGCGTATTCCCCTCCCTTGCAAATTTTTCGGTTTTCAAGCTGTGCGTTTTTGCGTTTGTCTTGTTTGTGTTGCTTGTGTGTTTGTCTCTAGCTTCCTCTCTGCCTCTATCGCTGCCTCTATCGAATGATGTCGATACCAAGAGCCTGGCTGACCTCACGCACTACTGGCTTCTCGTAACTCACAGGGCCGAGTATGTATGGTGACTTGACGCCTGTGATGATTGCGATGACTTGGACGCGACCGTCGAACTCCGGCAAGATGCGCGCTCCCCAGAATACTTGCGCACCTGGGTCCAGATGCTGCGCGACTGACTCGCCTATGAGGTTGACCTCGTCGAGCTTCAAGTCCGTTCCGCCTGTTATGTGTATGAGGGCTCCTTGCGCCCCTGTGTAGTCGACTTCGAGTAGCGGATTTTCTAGAGCCTTCGTGATGGCGTCGCGAGCCCTGTCTGAGCTGTTGCTTTCACCAACGCCGATCGCTGCGACTCCTCCGGTGTGCATGACCGCACGCACGTCTGCGTAATCTAGATTTACTAGAGACGGCAGAGTGATTGTTTCGGTAATGCCCTTTACCATGCTGGCGATTAGCTCGTCAGCCACGGAGAATGCCTGCTGGATCGACATGTTTCCTGCGAACTTCAGCAGCTTGTCGTTTTCAATGACAATCGCCGTGTCGCAGACCTCGCGAAGGTGTGCTAGGCCGTCTTCTGCTTTGGTTATTCGTACTCCCTCGAGCTTGAAAGGCATCTGCACTACTGCAATGACAATCGCGCCCATGCCCTTGGCAATCTCGCAGACGACTGGCACGCTGCCAGTTCCTGTTCCCTTGCCAAGCCCTGCAACAGCGAACAGCAGATCCACTCCCTCAAGCACATCCTTGATCTCGTTTCTGCTTTCCTCTGCGCACTTCTTTCCTATTTCAGGATATCCACCGCAACCTAACCCACGTGTAAGCTCTTTACCGATGAGAATCTTTTTATCTGCCTTACCCACGGCAAGATGTTTAGCATCAGAATTAAGTGATATTGTAGTTGCGCCTTCTATCCCAATCTCTGTCAGCCTTGTGACGGCGTTCTGTCCAGCTCCACCGCAGCCTACAACTGCGATTTTCGCTCTCTTCACTGAAAAGCCGAACTCCTGTTCTGCCAACTTATAATAGTCGACATTGCTGTACGTTGCTCCGCTTGTTGACTCTAGCTTGAATCTGTTACTAGGTGATTCGCCCTCGAAACTTCGTCCTAGAGCGTTCTTGATGATACTTTCCATTTTCTTCCTCCTATATTCGGCAAAATATATTTTGCCTCATCGAAATCGGTTTATATACCGTTTCAAATAATTTTTCTTAGAAGCAGTGTGTTGTAGAAACCACAAATGATAGCAATTACAGTGCTTCAGAATTAAAACCCAGTTTTACCAAACCCAAATTCAACCGGATTTAACGTTTACCAGACGTTAATCAGGCAAGTTAACTCAAATTCTATTTCTAGACCCATTTAAACAAGCAAATTAAAAAACTTCTAAAACTTCTTTCGAAAACTGTTTATAAAGCCATTTC
The DNA here is from genome assembly GCA_035288545.1 of archaeon. Classification (GTDB taxonomy): domain Archaea; phylum Aenigmatarchaeota; class Aenigmatarchaeia; order CG10238-14; family SCSR01; genus DATEAB01. Next base: position 4,572 of record DATEAB010000016.1, read on the forward strand.
GAAACTTCGAAATATGTTTTTTAGTATATACTTCAGCCTTTTCTGTCCGGCGATTCGCTCTTTTTCGCTCTTTTCAAGCGCCCTTTCCAAAATTCTTCTCCGTTTGTCGGGCATGTTTTCGCTTTTTGTGCTATAGCTGACAGAAAGTTTCCATTCCGCAGTCTCTATCCCTTCGATTTCTCCTCTCCTGTCGTAAAAACGAAGCCTCAGCGGAAGTTCGTCGCGCGCGTTCGTCGGCATGTCGACAATCTCCCCCATTGTTTTCCTTGTCCACAGCCTGAGCTGGTCGAGATGGCAGAATTTCTGGTACATTCGCGACACGCTTTTTTGGTCGTTCGCCGCTACTAGGTATCCCTTGATGAAGCGATTGCCTTCGACCGCAAGCAGGTAAACGGCATTGCCAGCGACAACCTCCAACTCATATCCTTCTCGAGCAAAAATTTCTGTTTTTTTCGCCGCAGCTACTTCTGTTTCTTTGTAAGTCGATACTGTCGTCGATACTGCCTGCTGCCTGAGAAAGCCGGCCTTAGAATCTGGCACC
>DATEAB010000017.1:0-7632 GCA_035288545.1 archaeon
TAATCATGTCTTTCCCTCTTTACAACTTCCTTCATCCTCTCCCTCTCCATCCTTCTCATCACCACATATCGGAAATGCCTTTTCACGTCGTCGAGATGGTCGATTTCGCTGTCGACCTGGGAATGAAAGTCATCAAGCATGCTGGTGTCGTCGTAACCGGTGACTTCTGCAAAAAATGTCAGAGCTTTGTAGATGTGCCACTTTGTAAGGCTTCCGTACCCGACAGCTTCCTGGAATGGCTTGAAATGCAGGTAAAGCCTTTTTGCTTCGACTGCCTTTTCCTCTTGCGTTCTCTGCAAATCAATTCCCAGCGCTGCCAGCCTTCTGTCCGGCACGTCAGAGAGTGAGTATAGTGCATCCTCAACAACTACTCTCTGCTCAGGATCGATCTTTTCTATAGGAATGTTCAACAGTTTTTCTCTCAGTTCCTCTGCAGTCAGGTCCATTACATCGGAATAATCCAACATACAGTTCTAATGAAGGACAAAAAGAGATTTATAAGAGATTCATCAGAGATTTTTTCTACACGTTTTCTACCTGTAATGTTCTTCCAGATATTCCAGCGCAGAGAGGGCGGCCTTCGCGCCTTCGCCGACCGCCACGACGACCTGTTTCATCAAAATGTCAGTGCAGTCCCCGGCCGCGAAGATGCCTGGCACGTTCGTCCTGTTCAGCTTGTCGATAATTATTTCCCCTCTGTCGGTAAGCCTGACCTCGGCGTGCCTCAAAAATTCGATGTTGTTGTCGTAGCCGATCTCGATGAACACTGCTTCGACGGGAATGGTTTTCTGCTTGCCGTTTGTCTCGACTTTCACTGCCGTCACGACCTGGTCGCCGACAATTTCCAGCGTCTTGGTGTTTGTCATTATCTCAACATTCTTCGCCTTCTTCACCGCATCTCGCCACACATGAAACTTTCCAAGCTCAGGACCGACTTCTATCACATAGATTTTCTTCATCATCTTCATGATGTAAAGCGTCGACAGAAGCCCCGCCCGTCCGCCGCCGATGACAGCGACCGTCTTGCCCTTGAACAGCGGGCCGTCGCAAACCGCGCAGTGCGAAACTCCCTTGTTGATGAATTCTGCCTCGCCAGGAACTTTCAGATGCTTGAATTTCCTGCCGCTCGTGACAATTATTGTTCTCGTCTCGTACTTTCCTTTGTTCGTCACGACAACGAAGCCGCCCTTGCTTTTTTCAATTTTCAGGACCTCTTCCTCAAGTTTCATCTTAACCTTGTAGTCCTTCAAGTGCTGCTTGAACTTGCTGACTAAGTCGTAGCCGGACATGTAGTGGTAGCCGAGATAATTTTCAATGTCAGGAATGAGGTTCGCCATGCCGCCGATGTCCTTGGAAATGGCCAGGCAGTCGAGATTCTGCCTCGCGGCGTAAAGAGCAGCGGCAATTCCGGCAGGTCCCAGTCCTATAACGATCAAGTCTTGCATCAACTATCAATTAATAACTTGATTTTCCGATAAAAAATGCTTTGCAGGCTGCAGCAGGCCAAGGCAGAGTAAAAACAAGTAAAAACTTGACTAAATAAAACAACCTACAGAAATATCCAGACGTTCCAGACGTGAGTTGGGAAAAAGTAAAGAAAAAAGGCTAAAAACTTCTCAAACTCTCTTTACTTACTTTTTCATGCCCATTAACAGCCAGGGTACGATTAGAGCAAGAACTCCTGCTATAACCCAGTTCAATGCCCCATAGTTTGCATATTGTGCCAATAATCCGTAAACTATGAAAGCAACTGCAACTGCCCATGTAGCTGAATCACCCATCATTTTGGTTTCACCTAATGATTAATTCGTCTTCAGGGGGTTAAAAAGATTAACTCGAACTGCAGTGCCATCGCGAAGTGAAGAACAAGCTTTATTAGCAAGCTGACATCAGGGCAAGCAAAAAATTTTTAGAAAAATTAAAAAAATTGGCGCCCGGGCTGGGATTTGAACCCAGATGAGCTTTCGCTCGCCAGCTTGCTTTCCCGATGATAGACTCAAGGTTCACCTAGGCTTTTGTGCCTATCTGGTGCCCCACCGAGTTAGGCGACCCGGGCAATGGTGGGTTATCTTCATCTTTTATCAGACCTTGATGTCTTTGTTAATGAAATTTGCCAGTCTTTTTTCATTTCTCAAAGGGTAATAAGTCTGAAATAGCTTAAAAAGATGGTGTTTTTCCGATTTAGAAATAACTGTTTGATATGATTTAAATTTGCCTTTTTGCAAGTATTCCCTAATTTCGTATTTTTTTCCAAGAAAAACTTCTAAAGCGTCAAGAACATCTATTAAAAGTTGTTTACTTGCCAAATGAGTGCCAAATCTTTCTCCACCGCTGCTTCCCCAATCTGTATCTATTATACCAGCTATAAACGGCATTCTGTCTTTCGGAGGCAATTTTCTAATAATTGTGGGCATTCTAACCTTGTTTGCCTTTTTTCCTTCAGGAATTTCGAAAACTTTAGAAAAATATTCATAAAGTGGTCTTGAATTCAGACAAAGCGAATATTTTGTTTGGCGATTTTTCCTTTTAATTTCGTATAATGACCAAGCTCTTTTGAATAGCTTTTCAGCAAGAGGTTTCAGAACATTTTTGACATATTTTTCATTCGCCTTTTCAATAACGATTGCATATTTTCTGTACCCTCGTTTATCAAACCTTTTCGGTAGACTACCATCGCCAACTAAGACACCGACAAAATAAAGTAAATCGGATGTAATTTGTCTAGGTAAAAAGACGTGTTTACAGTTTTGTAAATTAATTTCAAATTCTATTGTATTCATAGAATGAAAATATTAACCCTTGATATATTAAGTTTTTAGAACCACTTTAAGTGGTAAGTTAAGCCTTTACGACTTCGAGCTTGCCAACTTTGGGTATGTTGAGCTGAAGCTTGTCGCGGAATTCTGTAGTATAAGCGCCGGAAATGCTCACCTTGTCGCCAACGCGCACGCTGTTGATGTTTCCTTCCCACAAAGTCAGGCTGATCTGGCCGCTCTCGTCCTCCAATGTGGCGTCCGCGACTGACCGCACTCCAAACTTTGTCTGCACCTGGCGAGGAGGGGATATTTCCACTATCTTTGCCTCAATGGTGATGTTGCTCATACCGCGCTTGATTTCATTGATCTTCACTTTACTGACACCTTTTATTGTCTTGTCTATCTCTGTCTCACTTATTTTTTATTCTTTTTAAGCTTTTTTCTTCCTTCTAGAAGCAGATTAGATACCACAACAACCTCTTACAGCAGTATAACCATTTTCACTCATTTCAAAAATCAAGCTTTGGCAGCCGGGAATTCGCACACTATATAACTTCTGATTAAAAAGCAAAGAGCCAGAATTTCTCTCATTAACATCATTCAAAGTAAAATTCGCTGACTTTGCCCACATAGCAACAGTATAGCCAGGTACAACTTCTTCTCCTCTTCTTTCAATTTTCTTCAACTCATCTATTGCAGCTAAAAAATCTTGCCTTGATCTAATGTTGAAATCGAATTTGTATCTATCTTCTCCACAATTTGGTCCGCTTGGCTGTTCAGGAATTCCAAAAGATGGCCAAATAAAAAATCTCACCTCATTTGCAATAATAACTATCATGAAAATGACGATCAGAACAGCAATAATATTTTTTGCTACCATCTTTATTTTCACTTTATTTACATTTTGGTTTTAATTATTAATAAGGAAACTATCTTTTCTTCAGGTAAGCAATAATAGTTTTTCCTGTATAAGTGTCAATCGGCATTTTCAATGCTTTCTTTGGTGTGACCCATTTGTATTCTTGCCCTTCAGAATTAAGCCGGACTTTAGTGGAATTTGTTTTGCATGCAAAGTCGATGAAAATGAAATGTCTTTTCTTCCAAAATTCCTTGCCAAAAATGAATTCTTGCATTAAGACAAACTCTATGTCATAAATGTTAAGGCCAGTTTCCTCCTTTACTTCTCTTTTCAAAGCTTGCTCGAATGTTTCACCCAGTTCAACATGTCCTCCAGGCATCATGTACTTCCCACGCCATTTATGCGATTTCATTAAGATAATTTTTCCTTCTTTGTTGAAGATTAACGCTCCTACTGCCGGTTCTGGATATTTTTGTTCTGCATATTTTTCATTTAGATTCTGCATATTTTTCATTTAGAAAAGGAGAATTTATAGTTTTACTTGATTAAAGGAACAGGCTGCTCGTAGGCGTGTGGAAGTTTTATTAAATTGACTTCGTTCAAGTCTTCGAGGGAATTCATTTTCACAAGTCCGTCAGAGACAGTGTACAGCACGCTGTCGATGTAGAGCGAGCGCTTGACTGAATACGGACCGAAGAAGTAGTAATAATCCTCACTCGTGCCTGTCTGGGCGTGAGTGACCCTTCCCTTCAGCGCAAATCCGTTCTCAAGCGTGACGTCGAAAACGTAAGCGCCCTGCCATGTGAACTTTCCATAATCGAAAGGTTCCACCCCAGTTTTCTCGAAAAGCATTATCGGTATGACTAGCAGGTTCTTCTCCTGGCTAAACAGGAAAGCCCTGTGGTCGCGCAGCGCCTCCGAGTCTGTGCCGCGGTCGCCAATCTCGTACTTGGCAATCTCTTTCGGATTTTCAGGATCGCTGACATCGAACAGCCCAAGCTTCACTCCTTGCATCAGCGGAAACTCTCCCTCGGAAACTTCCTTTCCTATTCCGATGATGTGCGTCTCGTCGTACGGATGCAGGTAATCTGAGAAGCCAGGGATTTTCAATTCGCCAAGCACCTTTGGTTGTGACGGATTCGACATATCAATAACAAAAAGTGGATCGACCCTTCTGAACGTGACGAGATAAGCTCGGTCTCCCAAAAATCTTGCCGAATAAATCTGCTCGTCAGGCGCAATCTTTTCCAATTTTCCTACAACGTTCAAGTTCAAGTCAAGCACGTAAACATTATTGTATGTGTCAGGCTCTTTCGGAGCGATTTCAGGAATTTCCTGCGCTGCGACGTCCTGCAAAATTTTAACTTGTGATTTTTCTACAGTTGTTTCTCCGCCGCTTGCAACTCCGGCTCCGGCTTCTGATACTCCCACTCCAACAGTGCGCGTCGAAACAATTCCACCACCGAAGCCGATTCGATTGAAGTTTGTCGTGGTTGTAGCGATTCTGAAATATCCGTTATTCTCATCCATCGAAAACTGGTTCAGCACGCGGCCAGGGACTTTCCCGTTTGTCTTGTAGTCGATGCTGCCTTCGCTGATTTCAATCCTGTGAATTATCGTGCTGTCGCTTTCCTTCATCAGCTCGACCTGTATTTCCTGCGACTTCTGCTCGATTGTTCTCTGCAGTTGCTCCCGCTGGTCGTCGCTCAGCGTCTGGAAGTGGTCGTTCAAGATTTTTCCAATCTTGTCGAACTTCTCGTAAGAAGGAGCGTCGCCGCTTTTTATTTTGTTTATTTCTGTCACGACTTCAGCCGGCATGTAAGGAATGATTGCCTCGTCCAAAGTTCTTGAGACGTATTCGTTGTAGCTGTAATATTTCTGGTAAGTTATGTAGATGTTGTTAAGCGACGCGAAGATATTTTGTGTCGAACCCATCAAAATTGTTTTTTCACCAAGAGCCGCCGCATCGTTCTGGGTGTTAATCGAAAGCAGTATCGTGTATTGGTAGGCGTAGTCAGGAGTGTCGAAATAAAATATTTCTGATGCTGGAACCGTCCTTTCAACGCCGTTTTCATTTATCTTCGGCAGCGTCACATTGTTCACGTCGCCGATTGATGAGCTGATGACAGCGTAAACGTAATCTCCGATCATCCTCGAAGTGAAGTAATTGCCATCAACCGTGACATTTCTTTTCAGCACAGGATTTGTTCGGTCGGCAATGTCGTAAACGTAAACGTAAGCTTTGGGAGGACGGTACGGAAATCCACAGTCAGGATAAGGGCAAATCATACTTTCTGCTGCGGCTATTCCAGTTCCGGCTCTGAGCGGGAGTATGTAGTACGAGTAATCGTTGCCAAAAACAACTAGTTTATCTTCATTAACAAAAATTTCTGTCGGAGTCCCGTTAAGTTCAATAGTCGAAATTATTTTTGCCTGGTCTGCAGGAAAAGCGTCAAGGATTACGATTTTGTTTCCGCTTAGTGTGTAAATATATTTCCCATCGTTCTTGACAATGTCCGCCTCATCGACCCCCGCAACTTGTATGTTTGTAGTTGAATAATCGTCGCTTCCGCCAGTTCCGCTGTCGGCACTCTTCGGAGCTGTGGAAGGAGCAGTTGTCGGAGCACCGGTCGCAGCGCCCTCGGCGCGGGCGCCTAGAGTCTGAAACCCGTAAGATTCGACGTTACTATTGAGAAAAGTTTTTAGCTCGTCGAAGGAAGAAAATTGTTTTATGTTGTTTTGCTCGGCGATAGGAAATATTTGCAGAAAGTTGAGGGCGGCCACCCCAATCAGAGCCACTGCAACAACCGAAAACAATATTGCAAAATCTACTCTCATAATTGTAATTAGACTGGAGTTAACTTATTAATAAACTGCCGAAAATTTAGGGCGAAAACCCAAAATCCATTCTACATTCTTTTGTAGTCAATGCCGTATGCAAGGATTTTTATCAGCGTCCACAAATCCTCCAAATAGTAGTACGCGTAATCCAAAAATCCCAGCCTGTCCTCGCAGGATATGAATTCCAATTTCTTGTCCGGCATGATTTTTTTGAAAAGATACTTTACCCTCTTCATAAGATGCGGAGACGTCACGATTATTGCCGAACGAAAGCGGAGTTTGTTCATCAAAATATTTGAGTAGAACGCATTCCCGGTCGTTCGATTTGCCTTCTCTTCCAGAATAATCAACCTGCTTGGAACTTTCAGCCTCATCGCAACGCCTGCCATGAATCTCGCCTCTGACAAATCTTTCCTCGTCTTGAAGCCGCCGGTAAAAATAATCTTTCTCGCCCTGCCGCGCCTGTAGAGTCCGGCAGCCTTCTTCGCCCTCAGTCTCATCATTTCCACCGCCTTATTTTCGGTGAAAACATCCCCCAAACAGATTATGACATCCGCCATAAATTTCACCAGCTGGAAATTTTCGGGTAAACTCCCCTCTGCATTATCACGCGGTCAGTCCGAACGGCAACCCCTCTCTTGGCTCTGGCAATCTTCTCGGCATCCATTTTCGCAATCCCAATGGCAACAAGCTCACTCTTCAGTGAAAGGATGACGACATTTTCTCCAGCGACCAGGTCTTCCTGCACGCGCGTCACGCCGACAGGATAGACAGGAGCGCCATTGCATATCGCGTCGATTGCAGAGTCTTTGACAAAAATCTTCTTCGCATGGCCGACAGCAGTTTCCACAGGCATTAAAATTTCTCTCAGCCGTCTTTCGTCTCCTTCCTTCCAAAATTCGTACGCATCCTTTATCCCGACAAGAGGAAAACTCCTCGTTTCTTCAAAACTTCCGACTTTCGTTCTCCTCAGTTCCGTCATATGCGCGCCTGTTCCTAATGTTTGACCTAAATCGTGAACAAGCTTTCGTATGTATGTTCCTGCCTCGACTCCTGCTCGGAACAAGACTTCCTTTCCTTCCTGCTCGACGATGTCAAAATAAAAAATTTCCCTTTCACGCACCTTTCTCGCGACCGCCGCGCGCTTTGGCACGAGCTGCTTTATCCTTCCGATGA
>DATEAB010000018.1:0-19019 GCA_035288545.1 archaeon
AGTCCCGCCAATCAATTCGGCCTTACCCTCATGTTCTTCCTTGCCCATAGCCCAGCGCTTCTCGTGGGCGGCCACGCAGGAAAAAACACCAATGCAGTTTTCCAAGTCGTAAACGATTTTGTAACGCCCCATACCTACACCCATACTTTTTTATTATCGAGTTACGAAAATATATTGTTGCTTATGGCAGAGAAGGAAAGCGACCTCCTGGAATTTTATGGAATCGAGTGCGGTCATTGCAACACCATGAGGCCTTGGATCGAGAAGCTGGAGAAAGAGATCGGCGTCAAATTCACACGGATAGAAGTCTGGCACAACGAGGCAAACGCGAAACGCATGCAGGACATCGACCAGGGACGTTGCGGAGGAGTCCCTTATTTCTACAACAAAAAGAGCGGCATGTGGATCTGCGGCGCGGTCAGTTACGACAAACTGAAAGCATGGGCTCAAGGCAAATAATCTATTTCTTTTAACTTTCACAAATTTTATTCAATGCAACAAAAGCCGCAGATGCTGCAAATTCTCAACGAGCATGGAAACATAACAAACGAAAAGCTTGTGCCGAAGCTGACGCAACAACAATTGCTGAAGATGTACGAGTTCATGCTACAAGGCCGAACGTTCGACGAGACGGCGCTGAAGCTGCAACGCGAAGGACGCATGCTGACGTTTGCTGCTGGAATCGGACAAGAAGCTGCGACTGTCGGGACAGCGTTCGCGCTTGAGAAAAACGACTGGATGTTTCCCTCTTTCCGGGAAAATTCCGCCTACATGGTCAGAGGTATGCCTCCAGAACTTCTCTATCAATACTGGGCAGGTGATGAAAGAGGAAATAAAATTCCCGACACGCTGAATTGTTTTACAGTATCTGTCCCTGTATCAACCCAAATTCCCCATGCTGTCGGAGTTGCGTGGGCGATGAAGCTGAAGAAGGAAAAGAACATGGTGATGGTTTATTTCGGTGACGGAGCGACAAGCAAGGGAGACTTTCATGAAGGAATGAATTTTGCTGGTGTGTTCAAAGTTCCATGCGTGTTCGTTTGTCAAAACAACCAGTGGGCAATTTCTCTTCCTCGAAGTCGACAAACTGCTAGTGACACGCTTGCTCAGAAAGCTTTTGCTTATGGATTTGATGGAGTGCTTGTTGACGGAAACGACGTGCTGGCTGTTTATGCTGCTACTAAAGCTGCTGTTGATAAAGCAAGGAAGGGCGGAGGTCCGACTTTTGTTGAATGCTTTACTTACCGCTTGGCCGACCACACGACAGCTGACGATGCTGCCCGTTACAGAACTGCTGAAGAAATTGCTGAATGGAAGAGGAAAGATCCGATTGATCGTTTTGAAAAATATTTATTTGCCGTGGGAATTTTGACAGAAAAAATTAAAAAAGAAATTTGGGAAAAGGTCGAGAAAAGAATCAGCGATGCAGTGAGGAAGATGGAAGCGGCCGCAGCGGCAAGCCCGGAAGACATTTTCAATTTTACTTACGAAGAAATGCCTTGGTTTTTGAAAGAGCAGATGAACGAAATGATGCAGGCAATGCAAAAAGCGAAAGAGGTAGAAGTTAAATGAGCAAGAAAACTTTCATGCGAATTGAGTGGAGAGAAATTTTAGTTTTGCTGCTGATAGATATTTTTGTTTTTTACTTGTTTGCAATGTGGATGGTTGCAAAATACGTTCCACCTGAAATCAATCAGAAATATGCATTAATTGTTTTTTTCGCGAATTTTCAGATTCAAAATTTCCAGAATTTAGTTCCTCTTTTTTCAGTTGTCCTCGTAGTTAACTTTGTCCTTTCAGCTCTATGGCATTTCGTAGTGAAAAGGTGAAAATAAAAAATGACTATAATGAACATGGTCCAGGCAATCAATTCAGCACTTCAGCAGGAGATGCAGCATGACAAGACAGTTTTACTTCTGGGAGAGGATGTGGGAAGAAACGGGGGAGTTTTTCGCGTGACGGAAGGACTTTGGCAGAAGTTCGGCGATGAACGTGTCATCGACACGCCGCTTGCTGAAAGTGCAATCGCTGGAGTTAGCATCGGACTTGCAGTTAATGGCTTCAAACCTGTCGCGGAGATTCAGTTCGACGGATTTTCCATTCCAACTCTCGACCAGCTTATCAATCATGCCGGACGAATTCGCACACGCAGTCGCGGACGTTTCAATGTGCCGATGGTTTTGAGAGTTCCTTACGGCGGAGGCATTCGCGCTCTCGAGCATCACAGCGATTCGCCTGAAACTTATTTCATCCACGCGCCTGGGCTGAAGGTCGTCTGCCCTGCAACTCCTTATGATGCGAAAGGTTTGCTCATATCGGCAATTCGCGACCCGGACCCAGTCATTTTTCTCGAGCCGAAGCGCATCTACAGGGCGATAAAGGAAGAAGTGCCTGACGAGGCGTACGAAATAAAAATCGGTGAGGCGCAAGTCGTGCAGGAAGGAACTGACGTGACGGTCGTGAGTTACGGCGCGATGTTGCGTGTGTGCAAGGAAGCTGCTGAGAAGGTTGCTGACAACACTTCTGTCGAGCTAATTAATTTGCGCTCGCTGAAGCCGTTTGATGCTGAAGCGATTGCTGAGAGTGTGAAGAAGACTGGGCGAGTTGTCGTTGTGAACGAGGCGCCGAAGATGATGGGATTTGCTGCTGAAATTATTGCGACGATAAACGAAAAAACATTTCTGTATTTGCGCGCGCCGCCCGTTCGTGTGACTGGCTTTGACACGATTGTGCCGCTGCCAAAGATGGAGAAATATTATTTTCCCGACGCTGCTCGTGTGGTGAAGGCGATTGACTCTGTAATGGAGTTTGAGTGAGAAATGGTTTTCCTAATCGACGTCATCGGTTTTGTCGGTGCTGGAATGATACTCGCTGCTTTTGTCGCAAGCTCGCTGGCAAAGCTGAGCCGCGGCAGTTATCTTTACATGTTTGTCAACGGCAGCGGGGCTGCTCTCCTCGTTTATTACGCCTACGTTTCGAGCGCGTGGGCTTTCGTGCTGCTTAATGTCGTGTGGCTGAGTGTTGAAGTTTATTACGCCTACAAAAAATTCTTTAAAGGTCACAAACGAAAATAAATAATAGTCCTTATGGCTTACGAGTTCAAGTTTCCTGACATAGGTGAAGGGATAACCGAAGGGGAAATTGTTGAGTGGACAGTCAAAGAAGGAGACTATGTTAAAGAGCATCAAGCTTTAGGAAAAATTGAAACGGACAAGGCAGTTGCCGAGATACCATCGCCAGTCGCAGGCTACATTCTAAAAATTCATCACGCTGCAGGTGACACAGTCCACGTCGGAGAAACTCTCGTGACAATCGGGGAAAAAGGAGAGAAAATTTCAGCAGCAGTTTCAGCACCAGTCGCAGCAAAAGTTTCAGCAACGAAACAAGCAACAAAGCAGCCGGTCTTCAAGCCAGCAGGAGCAGTCGGTTACTTGGAAGAGGCAGCTGACGAGGAAGTTGCGGCGGTGAAAAAATTGCAGAAAGAGTTGAAGAAAGAGGCGAAGCGGTCAGCGATGGAAGTTTTAGCGACGCCGGCGACGAGACGAGTTGCGAGAGAGCTAAGAGTAAATTTGGCAGAAATAAAGGGGACGGGGCTTGGAGGAAGGATAACCGAGCAGGACGTGCGAAATGTAGCTGAAGCAGGGCAGAAAACAGAAGTTGCGGAAGGAGCTGAAGAAAAAATTGAAGAAGTTGGTGAAGCGAAACCAGAGTTGATCGTTGAAAAGAAGTATGACATGTACGGATACGTCGAGCGAGTGCCGTTGAAGGGAGTGAGGAAGGCGATCGCGAAAAAAATGACAGAGGCTGTGACGCATGCTGCGCATGTGACTGCGTTCGATGAAGCTGATGTTACAAAATTATGGAATTTGCGCGAGCGTGAGAAGAAAAGAGCAGAGCTGGAAGGATTCAAGCTGACATTTTTGCCGTTCATCATCAAGGCCTGCGTGCACGCGCTGCGCGACCACCAATTCGTCAACTCGAGCATGGATGAGGAGCATGAAGAAATAATTTTGAAAAAATATTACAACATCGGAATTGCAGTCGACACGGAAGAAGGTTTGGTCGTGCCAGTTTTGAAAGGCGCAGACCAGAAGAGCATAAAGCAGATTGCGAAGGAAATCGAGGAGCTTGCTGAGAAAACTCGACAGCGCAAGGTAGATTTGATGGACCTGAAGGGAGGGACGTTCACGATAACGAACTACGGAAGCATCCGCGGCACTTTCGCGACTCCGCTAATAAATTATCCTGAAGCAGCGATTCTCGGAGTGGGAAGGATTTTCGAAAAGCTTGTGATTGAAGGGGACAAGGCGTACAAGAAGAAAATCTTGCCCCTGAGCCTGTCGTTCGACCACAGGATTTTCGACGGAGCGGACGCTGCGAAGTTCATGCAAACGTTAATAGAACATTTAGAAGATCCTGATTTGATTTTGATAGATAGAGATTAGAAAAGATTCATATTTGAATTGTCAATTTATTTTTTAAATACAGGGGAATGTCATGAGCTCGTACTCCTAAAGCTCCACTCAGAATAAGAGGAGTAGCTATTGCAACAAGCACTAATGTACTTGCATATAAGACTGGAACAAACTTCGATAATTCAGAATATTGAGTAGCAAGTTTAGATGCTTCGTTAGCAGCAGCAAAACCCAATGCAGCAAGTGAATATCCCATTCCGCCAAGACACGCACTTCCAATTCGATTATTTTGTTTTAACCTTTGCATAAGAAACCTATGTCAGGAAAACTATTTAAACATTTATTCAAGAAAATCAGAAAAATAATTATGTTCAATTACACTTACTGGGGATTTGACTCATTTCCTTCAAACATAAACATGGCATTGGAAGAGCATTTCGTGAAACTTGCGGCGACGGAAAAAATTCCATCAATTCGCTTCTTCACTTTTGACAAAGATACAATAGTTCTAGCTTACGGACAGGCGACTGACGCAATAAAGAAACTTGACAGCCAAGTAGAGTTGACGAGAAGAATTACTGGTGGTTCACATGTTCAGCAAGGACCTAACGCTCTTTCTTACATGTTCACCGTTCCTCATGACGGAACCTTCAAACATCTGACTGACATGAGGAACTATTATGCAGAAATTGTTGGGAATGCTTTCGAAAACCTGGGAATCGAAAACGTTGAAGTGGACAACAAGGCATGCGGAATAAAAATAGATGGAAAAATTTCGGCAGCGCATGCAACTTTCTGGGGAGTCGACAGCGCGCTCGTTCACGGAATTATTATTTTGAAGCCATATGATGTTGAGAAAATTGCAAGCAGAGTTTGGCTCAAGACGAGAAAAGTCGGGAATAAAATTTATACCGAAGAGTCGGCACTGAAAAATATTCCTGCCGTAATCGACCATCTGAAAAATTTCGCTCCGAACGCAAAGCCTGCTGAAAAATTGAAGGCTGTTCAGAAGCTGGTTGCGCAGGAAATTTTGAAAGAGGAAACGAGGGGTAAGTACAAGCAGGAAAAGATTGATGGAAAAATTCTGGCCAGGCTGAGGCCGCTGCTCGAGGAAAAGTACAACAGGAGAGAATGGATAGAGAAAAGGAATCCGCCGTTCACAAAAAAAGAAGTCAAGGAAATCCAGTGGGTCTACGGACACAAGCTCGACGGAAAGCTGATGAAAAACCTGCCTTACTGCCTGTGGATACAAGTCAAAAACAGAGAGTTCAGGAAAATGGCTGAGCCCATCGAGTAAGATTGGAGTAAGATTGAAATGGAAAGGAAAATGGGAATTGGCGTCGGCGTAATTTTGCTGAGGGATGGGAAAATTCTACTTGGAAAGAGGAGCGCTGATCCGGAAAAGGCTTCAAGTTTCTCGCATGCCGAGAGCACATGGACATTGCCGGGAGGAAAGATGGATTTTGGAGAAACTTTCGAAAATGTCGCAAGAAGGGAGGTTGAAGAGGAAACAGGAATAAAAGTGAATGATTTGAAATTGATATCCATTACGAACGACGTGACGGAAAATGCACATTTCGTCACATTAGGATTCTTGTGCGACAGTTTTTCTGGAGAAGCAAAAACAATGGAGCCCGACGAAATATCTGAATGGAAGTGGTTTCCGCTTGAAAAATTGCCTGATCCTTTATTTTTTATAACAGACAAAATTGTGAAAAATTACAAAGAGGGTATTTTTTACAAACATTGAAAGAATAAGTGAAGCTTTAAATAACATGCGGTTTAATTCTTGACAGAAACGAATTAAGAGTGTAAGAGTTGAAAAAAATGCCGATATCGACAGCGCCGTACCATAGAAGGTATTGGCACACAAAATCCCGCGGAAGAGAGGGAACGGTCACGTGCGGGATTTGCGGACGCCTAGTTCCTCGTTACAAGACTTTCATCCAGCACAGGGGCTTCCGCATAACAGACCCAGCGATTCTGCAGCAAGTCGACCGAAGAATGATCCACCTTATGCAGCGCGATATTCGTCTTTGTCCGTCGTGCGCCCGCTTCCAAGGCGTGTCGCAGCCAGGAAAGTCGGTAAGAAAGAAGCACATGGACAGAAGATTTTACTGAAAAATTTTTCTACGTTTTTTACGACGACTGCAGCAGCGGCAACTTTTTGTAATGCTTGTAACTGCTGACTGAAAAATATATTTTAAAGTATATAATAAAATTCGGTATAATTCTGGCAGAGGGAAAGTTCCAAGAAAACCGCAGGTTGTCTTTATTATTTTTCGTTGTGCTTGATGCCGATCCAGTCGTTGTTGATGCAGTTGCAAAAAAAAAGAACTTTTACTTATAAAATAAACTATAATATAGGAAACTTGAGAAACCTGAGGAATGACACATGTTTGAAAGAATAAAAAACTGGAGAGGGCTGTTCTGGAGGAAGCTTGCCGAGGCGCAGGAGAAGGAAAAGGCCGCGCAGGAGGCAATGCCCGGCTTCGCACTGGAAAAGACGACGCATATAGTTGACTTCCCGACAGTAACTGACATAACAAAAGTCAACATAACTTATCCTCTAATAGAACCGTTCGCCTACGTGCAGATTTTGTGGGATCCGAACGCCAAAGAGCTGGTCTATAACGTCATCGAGCCCAAGCTGAGCGAAGAGGAGAGAAAGCTGCTGAAGAGGATTACAGACGGCCTCATCGAGCTTGTGGACGTGGAGCTGTCGGCAGTGAAAGAACCGCAGAAGGCGATAGAATACCTGCGGAAAAACGTCGGCAACGTCGTGCGCGAGTTCGGAATAGTGCTTGACCAGAACACCTACCTGAAGATGATGTACTACATTTATAGAAACTTCCTCGGATTCAACGACATCGAGCCGTTGCTGCAAGACCCGAACATCGAGGACATAAGCTGCGACGGTGTGGAAACGCCGATGTACATAATCCACCGCAAGTTCGGCTCGCTGAAAACAAATCTCAGCTTCCAAAATCTCGAGATTTTGCGCGAGTTCATCATAAAGCTCGCAGAAAGAACAGGGCGTTATGTGAGTTATGCAGAGCCGATACTTGCAGGCACTTTGCCCGACGGTTCGCGTATTTCCGCCACGCTTGCAGGAGACGTCGCCACTCGCGGACCGACTTTCACCATCCGTAAGTTCGGTGAAAAACCTTTCTCTCCTGTCGATCAAATGGAGCTTGGAACCGCGAACCCGGAAATTCTCGCCTACTTCTGGTATCTCATGGAGCATGGAATCTCTCTTTTGATTGTTGGGGGAGTTGCGACTGGAAAAACGTCCTTCCTCAACACGCTGGCGATGTTCATCCCGCCCGAAGCAAAGATCGTCAGCATCGAAGACACCCGCGAGCTGCGACTGCCGCACGAACACTGGGTGCCCGGACTTGCGCGCGTCGGTTTTGGAATTCCGACTCCTTCAGGTGAGAAGTATGGAGAGGTCACACTGTTCGACTTGCTGAAAGAAAGCTTCAGGCAAAATCCTGACTATGTCATCGTAGGAGAGGTACGAGGCGCAGAGGCTTACGTAATGTTCCAAGGAATGAGTAGCGGCCACCCGTCCATATCGACCTTCCACGCCGGTAGCATCGACACAATGATAAAACGACTGACGACTCCGCCGATTGAGCTTTCGCCAAGCCTGATTGAAAGCCTGGACGTCGTGGCAATAATGACGCATGCGAAGGAGAAGGGGAAGTCGGCGAGAAGAATCAAGGAGATTGTCGAGATTGAAAGCGTTGATCCGAAGAGCGAGGAGGTCAACACAAGAATGATTTTCAAATGGGACCCTATCAACGACACTTATGAAAAAGTGGATCCGAGCTTGAAGATCGAGGAGATTGCGGCGTCGAAGGGTGGAACGATTGCGGATGCGCTGACAGAGATTGAGAGAAGGAAAAGGGTCTTGATGTGGATGAAGGAAACAAATATCAAGGACTACAACAAAATAACGCAATACATCAACCTCTATTACAAGGAACCGCAAAAGCTTTTCGAGGAGATGGGCCAAGACCTCAGCAGAATTACGGCACCTTCAATACCGACTCAGGCACCGTCGCTGACATTCGCTCCAGAAAAGAGGGAAATGCCTGTGGTGATTGAAGCGCGAGAATCACCGGTAATCGCTGAGAAGAAAAAGGAGAAGAGGGGGAGAGTATCGCTTTTGAGTTTGCTGGGCTTCAAAGTTATACATGAAAAATAGAAAACTAAACTGATGCGGATAAAACTGAGTCAAGTGAAAAAAAGTGAAAAAGAATGGTTTCGTTCAAAGGATTGGCAACTCTTTTGTTCAGCGGGCTCGTTGACAAATACGGTGCCATATTCAACATAGTCAAAGAGACTCTTCCAAAGGCGGACATGAAAATCGCCCTTCGCACTTACATGAGCGTGGCGTTTCTTTACACGATGATTGCCTACATATTTTCTGTAATAGGAGTCGGAGTTGCCGTCTTCATTTTGCAAGTTCCCCTCCTTCTTACCATTGCGTACGTGCTGTTCATTCCACTGACAGTGGCAATGATGACTTTTCTTTTTATAGTGTTTTATCCGATGCAGAAAGGCGGCTCTAGAAAGAAAAGCATAGAATCAAACCTCCCATTCGTCCTGACTCACATGGGCGCGATTGCCGAATCAGGAGTCCCGCCGTACGTGATTTTCCGCCTCATAAGCGAGTTCAGCGAATACGGCGAGCTTGCAAAGGAAATGGGCAAGATCGTAAGAAACATCGAGCAGTTCGGCATCGATCCGTTGACTGCGGTGAAGGAAGTCGCAAACAAAACTCCGTCTGATTCTTTCCGCGAAGTCCTGCTAGGCTTCGTCACGACCACAGAATCGGGCGGAAACGTGAAAGTCTTCCTCAAGAGCGCAGGACAGCAGGCTTTGTTCGAATGGAGAATACGACGCGAGCGCTTCCTCCAACAGCTTTCAGCATACGCTGAGTTCTACACAGGCCTTCTCATCGCAGCGCCGCTCTTCATCATCGCGCTTTTTTCGGTGCTCAACCAAATCCAGCCAACTATCTCGGGCCATAACATACTCGACCTTATGAAAGTCAGCATCTACCTGATAGTGCCGATACTGAACGGGGCGTTCCTGCTATTCCTGAGAGGAATTGAGGTGGAAATATGAGCCTGATATTGAGGTTGTGGTTGACGTCGCGAGATTAGATTGCGAGGTTAAAAAATGAAATTGAAGGACATAAAATTGCCGAAGTTTTCCAAGACTATAATGATAATCATCGTCTTGAGCGGGATTTTGTCAGTCATAATTGTCACTATAAATTTCCTGCTTTTCATCGACCAGCCGACAATATTTTCTTCAATAAACATCATTGCCGGACTGCTGTTCGTGCTGCCGATACTGATGAACTATTATCTTGACTACAGCAAGAAAAAAGAGATCGAGCAGCTGTTTCCGGTTTTCCTGCGTGATTTCGTCGAGTCTGTGCGGGGAGGAATGACGCTTCCGCAAGCCTTCCGTTCGCTGACAAGGAACGACTACAAGGCACTCACGCCTTTGGTGAAAAAAATCGCAGCACAACTCGACTGGGGAATTCCCGTAGACAAAGCACTGATGAGTTTTGCGAGAGGCAGCGGTTCAAAGTTCATCACGCGCATCATTTCGACAGTTATTGAAAGCCACAGATTCGGAGGAAACCTTGCCGAGACGTTCGAGGCGTTGGCAAACACAAGCTTGGAAGTCGAGAAGCTGAGGCAGGAGCGTGCGCTGTACCTGCATTCGCAGATGATAACAGGCTACATAATCTTTTTCGTCTTCCTTAGCGTCATCATCGGCCTCGGACGATTTCTCGTTCCAAGCCTTTCGGAAGTCTCTGCGGCGGGTCTCGGCACGGCAATAGGAGGAGGCTCTACGGCGGCTCTTGCACAGGAGTACAAAACCGTGTTCCGTAATTTGATCGTCATTCAGGGATTGTTCGCAGGCTTGGCAGTTGGAAAGATGGCAGAAGGAGCCACAATCGGCGGCGTGAAGCACAGCCTGTTCATGATGATAGTTGGAATAATAGTCTTCACTCTTGTTGGTTGAATTTTTTGCTAATAAATAAAAAATAAATTCTTAAAATGAAAAATTTTAGCAAGCAAATTTAGCAAGCTTTTGAAATTTCGTTCTTGGAAGAAGAAACCTCGTCAGAAACCCTCGTCGTGGTGCAGTTGGTGGTTATGCGGATGATGTCGTGGTTTGAGCCGCCGAGTGAGATGTTGAATGCGAACTTGTCAGCAGGAATCATTGTGAGGTTGCCGCAGCAGCTCGTGAGGTTGAAGAGAGAGCCTCCCCTGTTTTCGAAATATCTCACCTCTCGCGAGGCGTTTGTATAAAGAATCGTCATGGTGATGTTGCCAATCCCGATGCTGCCAGTGTTACTGAACGCCCCGGTCAGATAGTTGTTCGTCGAACAGAACTTCACGTCTGAAAATTGTATGCCTCCTGTTCCGCACACGATCTGCGTCTCAGACTCCTTTCCCACGATGTCGGTCTGTGTCTGCGTGAACTGAGTCAGCCAGACGCTGATGATGCCTCCGACTGCAATTGTAAAAGCGATCAAAAGAACTGTTGCAATGAGAGGAGAAACTCCTTTCATCTTCACTTCTTTGCCTTTAACTCCTGCGTGCATAACGTGCATATAATCAACTTGGTGTTTATTAATATTATTCTTAACTGTTTTGGCCTAGACTTTCTCGCAACTTACCTCTTTCTTTATTTCGGGACAAAATGCAGTGCCAACGACAACTTTTGTGAAATTGCCGTCGGGATATGAGACGGAATATGCCTTGAACTGGCCGGAAGGAACTGATTCGTTAAGAGTTACCTGACTCTGAGGCAAGCCTGCGGCGTCGAAAACAGTGACTGTCGGGCTTTTTATGTCGACCGCGCGGAAGTTATCGACGATCAAAACTATTGCATTGTTCGTACTGTCGTAACGGCATGTGGCGATGCGGAAATCTATGAACTGGCATTCCTGCTGGGTCTTGTTTACCTCAGGCAGACTAGTACGGACGAAGCTCGAAGCCCAGTAGGCGAGGATTCCTGCGATGCTCATCGTGGCCGCGATTAGGAGAACTGCCGCGACGAGAGGGGAGACCGCCTTCAGCGCGCGCCTCCTTTGCTGACTTTTAAGCATACATAAAATTTCGATTTTTGCTAATAAATATATTCTATAGCCGAACCAAATGTTATTTGATGCGCGTATGCGATTGAAAGGCCAAGGAGAAATAATTCAGTACACAATTACGATTCTTCTTGGAGTAATAGTAATGGTAGGGGTTTCACTCATAATTTTCAACCTTTACGACCGCTCGATCAGGGCTGACATCGAGAAAAGCTTGAACCAGGTAGCCGGACAGACAGTTGACCGCATCTTGAAGCTATACGAGGTGGGAAAAAATTCCAAGATCGAGCCGACAGGCAACGCCAGCGTTCTCATCGCGACTGACGACCTTCGTCTGCCTGACACGGTTTCGAACAAGAATTACGAAATAGTTGTTATCATCGCAAACCCCCTCTGGGCGAACATTCTCAACGTGACAATCAACAACCAGTCTGTGATAAACATCATCAACTCTCCAAGCGCAAAGGTCATAGCGCGAAGTGTCAACGATCCGATAATTTCCGTGGAGCGCGATATTCCAAATATAGAGGCGACAGTCCAGGGCCGTGGCGATCCGACGAACAGCAAGCTCAGCTATTACCGCTACAGGCTCAACGGGACGATATACGATAAAATCGTCTTCGGCGACGGAACAATTCTCATCGACATCTCGAAAATAAAATGAAAGTTGAAAGTTGATATGGAAAAAATTAAAAAGTGGAAGAAAATAGTGGAGGTTAAGCTTAGAAATGGCTTCGCAAATTGATTTTGTAATCGCGACCGCCATCTTCCTCATTTTCCTCAGCGTGATGATCAACTTCCTTTTCGACTTCCTAACGAATTACTACAGCATCACGACACTCACAGAGCTTCGGGTCTCGGCATCAAACGCATACAACGCCCTTTTCAATTCAAAAGGTCTGCCGACTGACTGGTGGAACAGGACGAACGTGCTGGTGAAGATTGGGCTGATAAACGACATCTACCGCCGACCGATACGGGTGCAGGAGACGAGCGGCGGCACGCAGAGCAACATAACCGTCAACGCGACAGTCCTTCTCGACGAGACGTGCGACAGCAAGGCATACAACTCGACAATCCGCCTGTTCGATTTCAACGGAACAGAAGTCAACATGGCTGTTTACAACCACACGTACTGCTCCGGAGCGTACGTCAAGCAGGCAAACATCGTTTTCAACCTCACTCTCCGCGCCAGCGAAACTCAATTTTTCAGCCTGTATTATTCGCCCGAGACTTCCATCACTCCTTCAAACGCCACGCTCGGCTTCGTTTCTTCGGCAGCCAACGCAGTGGCCACTGTTTTTCCAGAAGAGAAATTCCAGACAGTTTCAATCGACCGCCTCAAGACGCTGAGAAACCTCACTTATGATCAGTTCATACAAACTCTCGCGGAAAATCGAAACTTCAACCTGGAAATTACTGAAAAGTAAATGAAGTATAGATCAAACAGATGAAAGTGAAAGCAATGTTGAGAACTCTTGAAGCGGTCATCGGCATTCTGATAATAGCTACAGTCTTCGTAAACCTTTTCCAGAAAACAGGGCCGCTGCCTGATTTCGAAACGGTAAACTGGAAGCTCATCGGATTCAACGCCCTGAGAACGCTTGACTCGAATCTCGGACTGAGACAGGAAGTCCTGACAGGCAATACGAGTGCGATAGAAGGAAGGCTTTCGCAGTTCATGCCTGCCACGGCAAATTACACCGTGAAGATTTGCGACGTCAGTTGCGCATCGCCCGGAATTTCAACAAGCGGAATTGGGATAGTTTCAGTCAGCTATCTCGTCGCAGGCTATCGCGACAGTTTCGCGCCTCGCCAGGTAGTTTTGTATTTGTGGCCAAAGTCGTCGTAACGGATGAACGAAGTTAGAAGTGAGAAATGAAAAAGAAATGAGAGAAGTGAAAAAATGAAAGGCCAGATATTTTTAATCATAGCAATTCTTTTTGTATTGTTTCTCGTGATTCTTCGCAGCGGCCTCAACCTTCAGCAAATTCTGGAGAACCAGCGCGCGCTGGAGGAAAATCTTGACAGGCTCGAGTTCGACAACATACGCACAGAATTCGACAACTCCCTCCTCGTCAGCTTCAACAGCACAGTCAACATGACCAACAACACGATCAACTTCACCCGCTACGTCCAGCAAGTTGAGCAGTCGAAAGGCCTGAACTTCAAGGCTTTCGCCATCCAGACGGCGTTCAACAACACGACAGCCTCGACAGACATGACCCTCAACGTCACGCTCCTCAACCTCGTCGGCGACCAGATATCATTTATCAACCTGACATTCACAAACGCGACCCCGGCAGCGCAGAAAACTTTTACCAACATCGCCGACAACGCAACGCTCTACACCTTTTTCAACTTCAACGCAGCCGCCGCGACGAACTACACCCTCTACGTTTTCTGGAACACGTCTGCACGTAACGAGACTGACAGCTTCATCGTTCCTGTAGAAATCATGAAGAGCAAATACGTCGGATATTTCGACATCGAGCTGATAGGCAAACGCACAAACCACCGCGACAAATTTGTTCACACATTTACGATAAGGCAGCCTTGAAGTTTTGCATTATTTACCACCATGAGTGGTGCTAAAATTTAATAAAAAGTTTTTCCTCAACAAACAATCATGCAGAGGAAAAATTTGCTCCTCATTGTCAGCATCGTTTCGACAATCGTTGGCATATCGCTGATTTATTTCGCAGCCACTAGGGTTGAGAGCGCGCAGCTTGCAGTGGGCGAAATTACTTCTGAAATGGTTGGTAGGAGCGTCACGACGACTGGATACGTCAGCTCCCGTTCAGCCCATCCGGACGGCCATATCTTTCTCACTCTTTCCGACGAAGACAAGAACAGGATTTCCGTCCCTCTTTTCGCGGGGTTTGTCGCCGAGCTGAGAAAAAATCATTTCAACATCAATTCAATCCAGAAAGGAACTTATCTTCAGATCAGCGGCCTCGTCGACGAGTACAAAGGGCAGCTGCAGATCGTGCCGAGGAAAATTTCCGACATAAAATTCCTGAGTGGCGACTGAGGCGATTGAATTGCCGCTTGATTTGGTGCTCGAGCTGCTGATTTTCACTCTTGCAGGAGTGGCGGTCGGGACTTTTGCCGGAATAATTCCTGGGCTGCACATCAACAACCTGCTTCCTGCCATTCTCCCTCTCGCCGCTGTCATCGACCCTTTTAACGTCGCAATCCTTATCTCGTCAATCGCGATAACGCAGAACTTCGTCTCGTACGTCACGTCGATTTTCGTGGGCGCGCCTGACGAGGACACCGCGCTGACCGTGCTGCCTGGCCACAGACTGCTCATGGAAGGCCGAGGCTTCGAGGCGATAAAACTGACTGCTGTCTCCGGTCTCGCAACCCTTTTCATCTCCATCGCACTGTTGTTCCTGCTTGCCGACTCGTTCGGGCAGATTTACGACATGACACGTCCTTTCGTTCAATACATCATCGGCGGAATAGCGCTGGGAATGATTCTGCTTGAACGACGCCTGAAGAAAATTCTCTTCGCTGCAATCGTTTTCCTCGTCGCTGGATTTTTCGGAATTCTGATTTTGAATTCTCCTCTTCTGCCAAAAGGAAACGTGCTCTTTCCTGCGCTCAGCGGCCTGTTCGGACTGAGCACGATGATGATAAGCATAACGCAAAAGTCACAAATCCCTCCTCAGAGTTTCGACGAAGATCTGAAAATCGGCAAACTGCAGATGGCAAAATCCGTCTTGCTCGGCACGCTGGCTGGCCTGATCGTCGGCCTGCTTCCGGCAATCGGCGTGTCTCAGGCGGCAATCCTCGTCAACTTCAACCTGGCAGACGCCCGCGGCTTTCTGGCAACGACGAGCAGCATAAACATCGCGAACGAGATTTTCTCGCTGATGAGCCTCTTCGTCGTAGGCAATCCTCGCAGCGGCTCGAGCGTGGCAATCCAGCAGCTCCTGCCGACGCTGACGCAAAACGACCTGCTAATTTTCATCGGCAGCATCTTCATTTCAGCCGCCCTCTCGGCGCTCATCACGCTTTGGCTCGGAAAGAAAATTCCACATTACCTGCAGAAAATCAACTACACGCATCTGTCAACTGCCGTCATCTTGCTCCTCACTGCCATGGTGCTCCTGCTCACAGGAGTCGTCGGAGTGCTGATACTTTTCACTTCAGTCTCAATCGGCCTTCTCTGCAACTTTCTCGGCGTCAAGAGAAGCCACTGCATGGGAGTTTTATTGATTCCCTCAATCCTGTTTTTTGCTGGTTTAAATCCTTTTGTCATAACAATATTGGGAATTTAGACTTGAGGTGAATTGATGAATAAACTTCCATTTTACAAGCAACAAACTCCCTTCACATGTTCTCTTGCATGTCTAAGAATGGTTTTAGAAGTTGTAGGCAGAAGATTTACAGAATTTGAATTGTCAAAAATAGTCACCTTCAAACCTTTGGAAGGTTTTTCACCAAAAATGATGAAAGAACTTTGTGAAATAGTTAATTTTGATTATGAATATCATTTCAATTCATCAGTAGAAAAAATAAATCAAAGCATTCGAGCAGGTTTTTACCCGATAGTTTTAGTAAATCCTAGTATTCTGTACAATCTGCCAGAAGAGGAACATGGACATTACATAGTAATAAAAGATATTACTGAAGCAAACATAATTATCAATGACCCTGATCAACAATATGGAGGAAAATATAAAAAGATAGATTTGAAAACTTTTATTGAGGCATGGGAGAAAATGCGCAAGTTGATTTTTGTTATAAAAGGTGAGAAAAAATGATTGATAGGGAAAAGGCGTATGAAATTGCTGATATGTATTTGATAGAATATGTTGGCAACTTGGTTGGTCCAGGTGAGCCAGTTTTTGACAGTAAATTAAACGTTTGGATTATTCCTATATTTCATATGTCAAAAGTAGCAAAATTTCCTTTAGGTAAAATGGTTTTAGATTCAGAAGGTAAGATTCTTTACGTTCCTACAGAAGAAGAGTTAGAAGAAATAGGAAAAAGAAAGTTTCCACAAAAAATTGAATTAAAGACTTAAGAAATACTCTGAACCCCATTTCTTTAATAATTAAAATGCTTGGAATTTAATTTGTAATATTGGTTGTAGCGTTATGTCGATAGACAAGAAAGCCTTGATGAGGAATTTCCAGAAAACTCCTGACCGCTATTGGCGCGTGAAGCTTTTCGAAGAGGAAGGCTGGCAGCGAAAGAAGTGCAAGCATTGCGGAAAATTTTTCTGGACGCTCGACAAAAATCAGGAGATATGCAACGACGCGAGCTGCAGGACGTACGACTTTATCGGAAGGCCGCCGACGAAGAAACGAATGGATTATTTCGAAGTATGGAAAAACATCGAGAAATTTTTCAACAAGAACAAGCACAAAACCATCCCGACTTTTCCCGTCGTATGCCGCTGGTTCCCTCTCTACTTCACAATCGCAGGCATTGTCGATTTTTACCGCCTCAACGACAGCGAACTGACGTTCGAGTTTCCTCCCGGGACAAATCCTAGCATCGTCAATCAGACATGCCTTCGCTACAACGATATTCCCAACGTCGGTGTGAACAGCAAAAGCTTCACTTGTTTCGGCATGATCAACCAGCAAAGCCTCTACGACGCGAAAAAGAGGACTGGTTACTGGAAGGACAGGGCGATTGAACTCGACTACGAGATGCTGAGGAAAGTTTTTGGAATTCGCGCAGATAAAATAAACTGGATTGAGGACGCGTGGGTCGGACCGAACGCGTTCGGGACCTGCCTTGAGTTCCACGTCCAAGGCCTGGAGCTCGGCAATGCAGTTTTCACTGAGTTCGACGGCACGCCCGAGTCGTATCGCGAGATGGAGAAAAAGGTGATTGACGTCGGTATCGGCTGGGACAGAATGACGTGGATAAGCAGCGGGACTCCGACGATTTACGACTGCGTTTTCGGGGACGTCGCGAAGAGGTTGATGAAGGAAAGCAAAATCGATTACGACAAAGAATTTTTCGCGCGCTACTCGAGGTTTGCCGGAAGCCTGAACGTGGACGAGGTTGCTGACATGCGGCTCGCACGCATTTGGGTCGCGAACCAGCTGAAGACGACTGTGGAGGAAATTGAGAAGAACGTCGCAGCAATCGAGGCGCTGTACGCAGTGGCCGACCACACGAAAAATCTTGCCTTTGCTATTGCCGACGGGGGAGTGCCGAGCAACACGGGAGGGGGGTACAACCTGCGAGTCGTTCTCCGACGCTCTCTGGCTTTCATCGACAAGTACAAGTGGAAGTTCGGGGTGATGGACGTCGTCGACTGGCACATCGATTACCTGAAGAAAATGTTTCCCAACTTGAAAGCGAGAAGAGACGAGATAGAAAAAATTTTAAAAATCGAAGAGCAGAGATACAGGCAGACGAAAGACCGCATCGGCCGCATCGTGGAATCGATAAAGAAGGAAAACAAACAGGTGAATGAGGAAGAGCTTATACATTTCTACGACACGGAGGGAATCACGCCAGAGCAATTTGCTGAAGCAGGATTGCAGATAGAAATTCCTGCAAGATTTTATTCGCGCGTGACAGAACGGCATGTGCTGGGAAAGACAGAGCAAGAAAAACTTACAATCGATGTTAGCAATTATCCGAAGACCGAACTTTTATTTTACAAAAACCAGAACCTGACGACATTCCGTGCGAACGTGCTGAAAGTTTTCGGTGGAGAGTGGGTCATACTCGACAAGACGGCGTTCTATCCGACAGGCGGAGGCCAGCTTCATGACACCGGGACGATAGACGGCATGCCCGTGACCGACGTGCAGAAAATAAAAGGAGTTGTGCTGCATAAAGTCGCGAACGAAATCGAAGAGGGTGGAGAAGTCGACTGCAAAATCAATCGCGAGAGACGGGAAAAAATCACGCGACACCACACTGCGACGCACATAATGATTGCCGCGTCAAGAAAAATTTTGGGTCAGCATGTCTGGCAGAGCGGAAGCGAGAAGACAGAAGAAAAAGCAAGACTGGACATTGCTCATTACGACACATTGACAGAAGAGCAGATAGAAAGAATTGAAGAAGAGGCGAACAGAATCGTTGCGAGAAATTTGCCGGTGAAAGTCGAGTGGCTGCCCAGAAGCAAAGCCGAAAAAAGATATGGGTTCAAGATTTACCAGGGCGGCGTTATTCCGCAGGAGACGCTCCGCATCGTGTCGATAGGAAACATAGACCACGAAGCTGACGGAGGGACGCAGGTCGAAAGGACGGGAGATGTCGGAAACATTTTGCTGCTGAGAAGCAAACGCATTGCCGACGGTACGGTGAGGCTGGAATATGTTGCTGGAGATGTTGCGGTCGAGTTGCTGAAGGAAAAGGAGAAATTGCTGAAGGAAGCTGCCGGGAAGCTGAAAGTGAGGAAGGAGAGCGATTTGCCGAACGCGGTGGCCGAATTGTTTGAGGAGTGGAAGAAATTGAGGAAAGAATTGAAGGAAGTGAAA
>DATEAB010000019.1:0-13913 GCA_035288545.1 archaeon
ACCGGAAAATATGGAAGGACATCGACAAACTTTTCTTGTCCTAACATTTTTTTGATTGTTGCTCCGACCTTTTCAGCATTTGCTAGAATGGCATGAATTTGCTCGTTGAAAATCCCTTTGCGATAATCCTCTGAGCCGAAATGCGGAACGTATTTTATTCCTGCCTTGTCCATCGCATCCATCAGCAGCGTGGCCATGTGCTTGCCGTAGTTTTCGTGTCCGTCTTTGAAAGGGTCAGGTATGTCTGTGACAGGGGCTCCGATGTATTTCTCGAGCCAGTCAGGAAAGCCAAGAGGAACTTTGCGAAGGCCGTCGCGGTCGTCGGCATAGGGGATGAACTCTGCCTTCATGCCCGTGTCCTCGAGTGCCAGTGCGACGGCGTTTGCCTTCACGACGTCGGTGAAGCTGCCGACATGCGGAATTCCTGACGCGCCTAGGCCTGACTCAGTACGGAAAACGTTTATTCCTCTTTTCAGATGTTTCTCGCGTTCGACAACGTCTTCGGCTGCTTTGTCAACCCAAAATTTGTAAGTTACTTTCTTTTTCATCGTTGGCATAAGAATAATTACGTTTTTTCGTAGTCAAAAAACTACAATTATATTCTTGAAAATATATTTCGTTTTATATGCTTTACTATAACCTTTCCAGCTTAAAAAGATTTTGAATTTTGCATTTGTTGCGTATATACTTTTCCGGCGAGCTTTTTATAGAAGTCCGGACATTAGTAGTGCGGAGTTCTTGGTGATAGGCATGATAGACACAATAGAGCTGATTTTCTACCTCATCGACACAGTGCTGCTCACTGCGATCTTCGTGCTGGAATACAGGCAGTTCAGGAAGGAAGACGAATATATGAACGGCCATAAAAATTCGAAAGCGGCCAAACCTTTCCTTGCACAGGCAGAGGTCGACGAAGTTGACATTTAGGCGCGAAGGCGGCGAGCGTTCGATGAAAGTACTCTATATATCGTTTATAAAATATGTTTTTTAAAATATACTTTTCAGTCAACAGTCATAATCTTTACAAAAATTCGCCGCTGCTTTTGCCGTCGCAAATTATTTTTTACTCGACCAGAATGTTTCTCGTCGTCTTGCCTTTTTCCACTTCATGTAGTCGCGAATGATTTGAGGGTGGTCGGAAGTTCTGTTGAATTTTTTCCAAGGAATTTTTTTCAAATGGAACCAGCGAGCTTTCGCAACATCGTCACGCCCGCGCAGCTTTCCTCCAAGAAGTCTTGCAGCAAAAACAACTGTCATGAGATGGCCTCGAACGTCACGCGTAGGGCGAGAGTAAACTCCAAGAATTTCAATTGCCTTTATGCGCAGACCTGTCTCCTCCTTCGCCTCACGGACGACAGCTTGCTCGGCAGTTTCGCCCCACTCGATAAAGCCGCCAGGCAGACCGAGCATTCCTGCGTACGGGCCTCTGTCCTTTTCGATCAAAACAATCTTTCCGTTTTTCTCCACAATCGCATCGACGACAGGATACGGGTTTCTCTGTTTTTTGAACTTCCAACCTTTCCTCGTACTTTTCATGATCTCACTACGAAAAATAATGGGCCATGCCGGATTTGATTTCATTATGTATACAATAAATTATAAATACTAGCTTAACAATTTCTTAATAGATAAATATGCCATGGAAAAGGAACGATGCGTTTACTAGAAAGTATGCATTTATTGGATCTAATAGGCAGCAGGAATTACATCCAAACATTTTTTCAGAAATGGGTAAAAAATCCAGAAAATATGAAAAAACTATAATGAAAAAAATAAGGAAAAATTTTGAGTTTGTATTTCTGCCCAATGAAGTTTGTGACGGAATTGCAGTTAACAGAAACAAAATTATTTTTATTGAAATTAAAAGAAACGAAAGACATGGCAGAGATTTTACAGAAAAACAAATTCTTTTTAGAAAAATACTAACCAAAATTACAGATCATAGCTACTTAGTGATAAAGAGATAAGTGGGCCATGGGAGATTCGAACTCCCGACCTATCGATTTCCTCGTTTCAGCTTAGTCGACATATAAGTCGATTGCTCTACCAGGCTAAGCTAATGGCTTCAGCTCTTTCGATCCACTACCATTAATGGCCCATTGAATTGCTTTTTGTAATCTTTCCTTTTTATATTCACTATCAAACCCGATAAATTTGGAATAATTTAAAATCGAATTTTTCCTTAGTATTTTAAAGGTCAAACTTAGTACTACTTTGTTATCTTTTGGCCTCGTATATTTTCTATTGACAAATACCCTTGTCGTTTCAATTTCAAAATTTTTTAATATATCTCTTATATCATCCAAGAATTTTCTTCCATTATTTTCTAAATCAGCCAATTTATGCATTGTAATTCTAATTTCCCATCTTTTCGAGTTCTTATCATACCCAATTGAACCTTCGCAATTCATCATTCTCCTTATGAAAGAGGACTGTATTTCTCTATCCCCAGATTTTATCCATATTGGTATTTTGAATTGACTGGAAACCTTGTCTCCATGCGGAACTCCTATTTTACTCAAAATTTTAACTACATTAGAATTGCTGACAATACATGCTTTACTTCTACCATTTTTTCTAAAACCCCATTCTCTTATTGTTCCCCTAATTCCAAAAATTCTGTAGATTCTTTTGTTGAAATATTCCAATTGTTTTCTATCTTCTGAAAAGAATCCTATGTAATTGTACTTTAGTTTGTCATCGATTTTTCGAATTTGTAAGTGTCCATCTGATATCAAATCCGCTACGATGCCTGCAACATTTGATTTTTCTAGTATAACATTGTGGCCCATTTTGTCATATTGTTTTTATTAGACTAAAAAGTTGTTGTATACCCACAAACACATTACTTTATATGCTTAACTTTTGCTTAATTTTTATTAGCTGGTGCGTAACAAATGTTTGATAAATCTTTTCTAGTAAACAAAGTAGTTAATTCTTTGCTTTCTCGAGATTTTCACGTGCTTGTCAGCGAGGGGGCGTTCGATGTCGCGGCGAAGAAGAAGCAACTGATGCTGGTCAAGACGCAGATGAACGTCGACGCGCTTCAGCAGGAGCATGCGATGAGCTTGCGTTCGATTTCGTACTTTTTGTCTGCGAATCCATTCGTCGTGTCGGTAAAGTCAAACAGAGAATTTTTGCAAGATAATTTAGTTTACTCTCGCTTCCAGCTTCCGGTCGTCACCCCAGAAATGTTTGAAAATGTTTTAGAAGGAGACGTGCCGGCAATAAGTTCGGCGAAAGGAAAGCATGCGACTGAAATTGACACAGCAGCGCTTAGAGAAAAAAGAGAACACGCTGGTTTTTCACTTCAAGAATTGTCTGACTTGATTGGTATATCGAAGAAAGCCTTGTACGAAATAGAGAAGAGGAGAAAGAAT
This sequence comes from archaeon, assembly GCA_035288545.1. Classification (GTDB taxonomy): domain Archaea; phylum Aenigmatarchaeota; class Aenigmatarchaeia; order CG10238-14; family SCSR01; genus DATEAB01. Next base: position 3,381 of record DATEAB010000019.1, read on the forward strand.
CCCAGTGCCGAAACGGTGGAAAAATTGGAAAAAGCTCTGAACATTCAGCTTGCGAAAAATTACGAAATGAAGAAAGTAATGAAGCCAACTTATTTGCGACCGAAAAATGATTTTCAGAAAACTGTGTCGAAACATTTTAACAGAATAGGAATAGACAACTCAGCCGTGCATGCGGCTCCTTTTGAAATTGTTGGAAAAGAAAGTTTCTCGCTAACAACTAATCTCGCGTCTGATACTTCTGCAATAAAAGACGTTAAACAAATGAAAAAGTTGTCTTCTGTTTTGTCAGCAAAAGCATTGTTTGTGGCTAAAAAGTCACGAGAAGAAAATATTGGAGGAGTACCTGTTCTGCTTGAAAGCGAGCTGCAAGACATAGTGACGTCTAAAGAGCTGACGAAACGCATCAAGGAAAAAGCTTAAATATTTGTATACCTACATACACATTAGTATTTTGAAAGAAAAGTTTGAGGGATGGAAATGGCACAAGCTATGATGGGAAATTTGGGCGGACAGCCTATTCTTATTTTGCCAGAAGGCAGTTTTAGGACGATGGGCAAGGACGCCCAGCGCAATAACATCGCGGCTGCAAAGGCTGTGGCAGATGCCGTGCGAACGACACTAGGTCCGAAGGGAATGGACAAGATGCTCGTCGATTCTATTGGAGACATTGTCATAACTAACGACGGAGTAACAATTTTGGAGGAAATGGAGATAGAGCACCCAGCGGCAAAGATGATGGTCGAGGTTGCCAAGACGCAGAACGAGGAAGTCGGCGACGGGACGACCACAAGCGTTGTGCTGGCAGGGGAGTTGCTGAAAAAGGCTGAGGAGCTTCTTGAGCAGGAAATTCATCCAACTGTTATCACGAGAGGTTTTAAATTGGCAAAGGATGAAGCGTTGGCAATTATGGAACAGATTGCAAAGCCGATTGACATTTCTGAAACGGAAACACTGAAAAAGATTGCATTGACGAGCATGAGCGGAAAAAGCGTCGAGAAAAGTTCGCCGTTTCTTGCTGACATCGTGGTGAACGCAATAAAGGAAGTTGCGCAGAATGAAGACGGGAAGATTGTTATTGATACTGATGACATAAAGCGCGAGAAGAAGCATGGCGGAGCTGCTGAAGAGACTGAGTTGATAAGAGGAATTGTTGTTGACAAGGAAGTAGTTCATCCAGGCATGCCAAAGAAAATTGAAAATGCTAAGATAGCGCTTTTGGATGTAGCACTTGAAGTAAAAGAGACAGAGACAGACGCAGAAATTCGCATCACGTCGCCAGAACAGATGCAGGCATTTCTAGAAACCGAGCAGAAAATGTTGAAAGGAATGGCTGAAAAAATTGTGACCGTCGGAGCAAACGTCGTGTTGTGCCAGAAAGGGATTGACGACGTTGCACAGCACTACATGGCAAAGAAGGGAATTCTCGCCGCGCGGAGAGTGAAGAAGAGCGACATGGAACTGCTTGCAAAGGCAACAGGCGGGCGTGTTGTTTCGAACTTGGAAGATCTTGCAGGAGAGGATTTGGGTTATGCAAAGCTTGTTGAGGAAAGAAAAATTGGCGGAGAATCGATGACATTTGTTAGAGAATGCAAAAATCCAAAGGCCGTGACAATCCTTGTTCGCGGTTCGACTGACCACGTTGTTGACGAGATTGACAGAAGCATTGAAGACGCGATAGGCGCGGTCGCTTCGTCTCTCGAGCTCGGCAAGATAGTGCCAGGCGCGGGAAGTCCTGAAGCAGAAGCTGCAAACAAACTGAGAAAATTTGCAGAGAAGTTTTCCGGGCGTGAGCAACTCGCAATACGAGCATTTGCCGACGCGCTTGAAGTCATACCTCGTGCGCTAGCTGAGAACGGCGGTCTAGATCCAATCGACATACTTGTCGAGCTTCGCGCCGCACACGACCAAGGCAAGGTGACTTTCGGAGTCAATTTGGGGAACGGAAGCGTGGCTGACGCGCTGCTCATGGGAGTCGTAGAACCGCTGAAGGTTAAGACACAGGCCATAAAATCTGCCGCGGAAGCTGCTGAGATGATTTTGCGAATTGACGACGTCATATCCGCTAGCAAGCTCTCAAGAGGCGGACCTGCTGGTGGAATGCCAGGCGCCGAAGACATGGGCGAATAAATTTTCTTGATTTCTTGAGTTCAAATCCCACCTCCCGCATTTTTACAAAAATTCTTTCAAATTTTTTGACTTGCTCGATTTCAGAAATTCGTTCGCCTTTTGGATAATTTCTTTTGACTTTACTTTTGCAAGAGCTTCTTCATATTCAAACCAGCCAAAATCATCATGCTCCTTAGAAATTTTCACGTCGCTGCTTTTTGTCTCTGCAAGAAAGAAAACGACTTCCTTGTAAATTGTCTGGCCTTTGAGCTTGTAAAAATAGCTTATTTTTTCTTTGAAGTTTGGCAATATTTTTGCATCTTCAATTCCAGTTTCTTCTTTTATTTCCCTTTCGGCTGTCGTCTGTTCGTCCTCTCCTTTGTCTATATTTCCTTTTGGTAAGTCCCAATATGTTGGCCCGCGTCGAAGGAGCAAGTATAGTATTTTGCCGTCCTCGTATCGAAAAATTACAGCTCCTGCTGATTGTTCTGTTGGCATATGCTCACGTTTACTCACTTAGGTTAAATGTTTACTCACTTACTCACTTAGATTAAACTTTTATTTACTCTTTCCCAGAATTAATAAGTAGCTATTAAACTAACTATTTTAATAGGTAGGTTTGTGAATGGCCGTTGAATTGCAGAAAGTTAAGCGTGACGAAAAAGAAGAGCATGAACACCACCATGACCACCATGAAGAGTTTGAACTAGTCCCTATTTCTCCTTTGAGGCGAATGGAAAAAAGAATAGACGACTTGGAAAAAAGCCACGCTACTTTTGACGTGAAAGAGTTTTACAGGGAAATGGTTGACATAATACGAATGAACCAGCAGCTGGTTGACGAGCTGGCAAAAGCGAATGACGCGTTGCGCATAGAGCTGTCAAGATTGCCAGCACGCATCGAGGAGCTTGTTGACAAAATGAAAGAACTTTTGTCGTACATAAAAGCAGCCGCGACTGAAGAGCAGACAGGAATGACAGCCAGCGGGCAGGCGATTGCAGAGGGAATGCAACCACTGGCGAAAAGGCTCGACGTGCTTATCGACACGAACAAGAAGATCGTGGAGAACAACCAGGCGCTGCTGAACGTGCTTGAGGAAATGGACAACAAGCTGAGGAACAGGGGAACGATGCTGCCGCCGACATTGCGAAAGCCTATGCCACCTTCTAATTCTCCTTCGCAGCCAGCTCCTATCAAGAGCTAGAAAAATCAAAATCGAACCTTACTTAACCCTTACGCAACCCTTACTCAACCTAACCTTGCTTGGCCGTAATTTGCTTGACCTTGATTAAACTTAATACTAATCCTGAGTAAAATTATTTTATGAAAGTCTATTCGAAAGTTTATTCGAAAGAGAAAGGACAGGCCGACATTGTTTCTGCCGTGATAATAATTGTCATTGCGATAGGACTTGTGGGGACGGCTTACACATGGGGACTGCCGCTAATTCAAAAACGCCAGGACAGCGCGCTTGTCGACCGAACGTTCAGCTACTTCAACGAGGACAACGTCAACTCTCTTGTGAAGAAAATCGAGTCCATTGCCAGGAACGGCGGAGAGGAGACGCTTGCTGTGGACGTCAACGGCATCTGGGTGCTGCATCCATGCAACGATGCCGGCGTGAGCGGCTGCGTGAGCGGATATGATTTCGAAAATAACTCTCTTCACTTTTCTTTTTTCAGTCGTGTCTCAAACACCGGCGCGAACGAGGGATGGATAGCGCTTAGCGGCGCTGAGTCATGTCCTGCCGGTACGGCGACGTTGGGTAGCGATCCTTACATCGCATGCGTGCGTGCTGACAGCGTCGCGGGCGGCTACAACATCACTTATAGGGTGCAGTTCAGGGAGCTTGACGAGTCTGCACAGAGAGGATTCAAAATCGAGCTGCTTCCAACTCTGTCCGGGCTGACGACTTCTACAAGCAAATCACTTCGCATCTCTCGCGGAAATGTCTACTCTCAGGACGTCGGCAGCGGCAAAACGTTAATTATCACAGAAGTGAAAATTCTTCTTGGATAGAGGATGAAAAATTTCAAAGAATATTTCAAAGCTTCTAGGATGTCGAAAAGATCGAAAATGCCGAAAGGCCAGTCGCTAATTCTGCAATTCGTCATGTTTTTCATAATCGGCTTTACGATTTTCGTCAGCGTCAGCCAGTTCTTCCGTCTCCAGTCCGACATCTTCAAGGACGACGTCACGCGCGAGAGCTTGAAACTCTACAACACATACTTCTCCTCGCTGGCTCTGACAGCCGCCAACTCTTGCAAGCAGTGTGACTACGTCAACATAACGGTCAAAACTTCCAACACAACCGCCGGGCAGTTCTTCGAGATCAGCTTCGGAAGCTACGGAGTCAACGTGACTGTGCCTCTCATAAAAAGGATAAACTTCGTCACTTCCGCCCACAACCTCAATGAAACCTACCAAACTGACGGCCTTGTTGCTTCCAGCAGACCAATAACTTTAACATTTAACAAAACGCAAAATAAAATAGGAATAAGTTGAAAAAAGCAAAACTACGACGAGGTTGATTATGGCACTGCTGAGAACATTTGTGCAAAAGGCAAGAAAAGGCTACATGAAAACGCTGATGATGCCGCAGGAAGTGGGCGGAGAGGGAGAAAAGCAAGTCGTCATTGCGCAGATTCAGCCACTGCCCATGCTTGTGCAAGTAGTCGGCCCCATACAAGTTCCTATTCAACCGATCATCCAGCCCATACATGTCCCAGTCAAAATCGACGAGGAAAGAACCACAACGCACAGAATTGTTACCGAGGAAACAGAGTACGACATTTCTGAATTGAGGCCGAGAAGAATTCATGTGAAGGGATTGAAGATCCCGCAGTTCGTGCCGAGAGAAGTCCATGTCGGAAAGCTTGAGACTACCGGCCAGCGCATGGGGATACAGCTTGCATATCCTTTGATTCCGAAACGGCCGAAGAAGGGAGAAAAAATTTACGCGTGGGCAAGGATTTTCTTCGACCAGAAGCTGAACAAATACGTTTACCAGGTGGTCGAGCCGCCGATGTCCGCGAAGATGAGAGAAATCATGATGAAGATCAAGGAACTGCTCGAGCAGAAGCTTGACATCGAATTTTCGCAGATGAGGACGTTCGAGGCGAAGAGTTACATCAGGCAGCAGGTGAGCGACATCATCGGCTATTACGGCTTCAGTTTGGGTGACGAAGAAAAGGAAATATTGCACTACTACATGGAGAGAGAATTCATCGGACTGGGAAGAATCGAGCCGCTGATGCAGGACGAGCAGATAGAAGATGTTAGCTGCGACGGGCTTGACATTCCGATTTTCGTTTTCCACCGCAACCCGCAGATCGGCTCAGTCATGACAAATGTTGCGTATCATGACTCGGAGGAGCTCGACTCCTTTGTCGTCCGGCTTGCGCAGGTTGCGAACAAATCAATTTCAGTCGCCTCCCCTCTTCTCAGCGGTTCCCTCCCCGACGGTTCGCGTGTTCAGGCAACGCTGGCCACAGACATCGCGCGCCGCGGCAGCAACTTCACGATTCGGAAGTTCACCGAGAAGCCGCTGACGCCGATACATCTGCTCAACTACGGGACGATCGACATAAAGACTCTCGCATTTTTGTGGCTGGCGGTTGACTTCGGCAAAAGCATTCTCGTTTCAGGAGGAACAGCATCTGGAAAAACTTCTCTTCTCAACGTCCTATCGCTCTTCATCCGGCCAGAAAAAAAGATTGTCAGCATCGAGGATACGCCTGAGCTGAAGCTGCCGCATCCGCACTGGGTCCCTCAGGTCGCGCGTTCTGCAATCGGCGGCGAGCGGGAAAGAAAGTTCGGCGAGGTCGACCTTTTCGACTTGCTCAAGGAAAGCCTGAGACAGCGACCTGACTACATTATTGTAGGCGAGGTCAGAGGCCCTGAAGCTTACGTGTTGTTCCAGGAAATGGCGACAGGTCACCCGTCATTGTCGACAATTCATGCAGAGAACATGAGCAAACTCATTGACAGGCTGACTACTCCGCCTATCAGCCTTCCTCCAAATCTGATAACAAGCGCAGACATAATACTTTTCCTCATCGGAACCCGCTATCATGACAGGCAGGTGCGACGTGTGAACGAGGTGCTGGAGGTAATTGCAGTGGATCCGGAAACGAAGCAGCCGCTGACAAACCAGGTGTTCAGATGGGACCCGATCAGCGACACGTTTGTCATCGAAGGAAGCAGCATCGTGCTGAAGGAGATTGCGGAAGAGAGCGGGATGACAGAGAAGGAGATTACCGACGAGCTGGAGAGAAGGATGATGATTTTGGAATGGATGAGACAGAGGAACCTGACAGAATACACCGACGTCAACGCTGTCGTTAATTATTATTACAGCTTTCCGGAAAGAGTGATAGCCAGCATAACAAGCACGATGCGATAAAAAATTGCAAAAAAATAATTCCAATAATTTTTCCAGATGCGACAAGATGTGAGATTTATGAGCGACTATGTCAAAATTGCAATGAGATTTTTTCACCCTATGACAGATGTAATGACTCCGTATTTTTCCAACCTCAAGCCGGACCTGAAACGCGCGGCAATAAAAATGTCCGTACAAGAATACATTGCTAGCGGAATATTCCTTTCATTCTTGATTTTTCTAATCGAACTACCACTTCTTTCTTTCATTTTCTCTCTTATTTTCAGCAACTTCCTTTTCGGCTTCATAACTTCCTTCACTGTATCCTTTTTCCTCACAACAATTTTCTTCCTCTCCTACGTAAACTATCCGAAAGTTTTGATAAGAAGCCGAGCCAAAAATATCGACGACGTCTTGCCGTTTGCCTCGCTTTATCTGGCAACCATTGCCAGCTCGAAACTCCCACTCCACAAAGTTTTCGAAATTTTTGCTAAGTTCGCCGCGAGAGGTGAGCTTGCAGAGGAGATTGGAAGAATTCAGAACGAGATAAGACTTTTCGGAATCGATGTCAACACAGCACTCGAGAAAGCGGTTGAGAGGACGCCTTCAAAGCTGCTGAAGGAACTCCTTTACGGCATTCTTTCGACGAGCAGATCCGGCGGGGATTTGGGGATTTACATTTCCGAAAAGGCCAAGAGTTTCATGCTGGAATACAGGAGAAAACTTTACGAATTTTCGCACCAGCTGACAATCTTCGTCGAGGTCTATCTCACGGCAATTGTCCTGGGCGCCATATTCTTCGTCGTGCTGACTTCGATACTCTCAGGAATAGGCGGAGGAGCAGGAAATGTAATCTTCCTCCAGTTCTTTCTCATTTTCGTTTTCCTGCCTATGGTCTCAGCAGTTTTCATTCTGCTGATCAAATCGATAACCCCTGGAGGTGAATGAAGTTGAAGTTAAATGCGAAAGCGAGAACTGGAAATAACTTTGAACTGAATCTATCTCCAGAAAAAAAAATCGTTGTCATATCTGTGATAATAACGTCGATTACTATTGGCGCTGGCTATTTTACGGGAAATGCAGGTGTCATAGGAAATGGGATAATCCTCGGAATTTTTCTCATCGCAGTGCCACTTATTCTTTTCCGTTACGAAAAATTCAGGACAATAAAGGAGATTGAAGAGAAGTTCCCGCTGTTTTTGCGTGACGTTGTCGAGGCAATCCATTCAGGCATGCCCTTTCATCAAGCCATCGCAGCGAACAGCAAAATCGATTACGGCCGTTTGTCAAAGGAAGTTAGGAAGATGGCGAACCAGATCTCTTGGGGAATGCCTGTCAATAAAGTTCTGGATCAGTTCACCGAACGCGTGAAGAGCAGCAAGCGCCTTTTTTCCTCGCTGAAAACAGTTCGCGAGTCGTATTTGACAGGCGGGGACGTCGTATCGACGCTCGATTCAGTCGCAGAAAATTTGACGCAGCTCGACGAGGCAGAGAAAGAGAAGCACAGCCTGCTCAACCAGTACGTAATTTTGATGTATGCGGTCGCCTTCATTTTTGTTGGCATACTCGCCTCGATAAACAAGCTTCTCATTCCCGTTTTTCAGGTCGCCCAGACGCCAGGCGCGGCCGAAGTCCTCGGACTCAGCAATCCATGCCTGAATCCAATTGGAATTGAAGGAACAATTTGCGACTTGTACTCAATACCCGCCAAATATGTTTTCCTCATCGACCCTACCACAATCGGTGCATACTACACGTCTCTATTTTTCTTCATGTCAGTCATAGTTTCGCTTTCAGCCGGTCTCGTCGCAGGTCAGATAAGCGAGAATTCCATCACGGCTGGGCTGAAGCACAGCGCCATCATGACCTCAGGTGTCATCGGAACAATGCTTATTCTCAAGTTCGTCAATCTTTTAGGCGTCTAACCAATATATTTTTAAGAGACAATGAGCGAAGGCAAAAAATCGAAAAGAATAGGAAAGGGCCAGATTAGTTTTGCAGAATATCTTGTCGCAGTCGTCGTGTTTATTGCATTCATTGGATATTTTTCTTTTCAGCTTGTCAACTTCCTGCCAGCCTATCTGGGCCAGATAAGAAATGAACGAGTGAGAGGGGAAGCCTATCAACTATCCGAACTTCTGATAAATGATCCCGGCTTTCCAATCAATTGGCATGTCAATATAGGCGCAACAAGAAGAATTGGCCTGAGCGACGAGACAAGAAATGTAACAAATTTAATTTCAGAATCAAAAATTGCGCAGCTTCGGACACAATGCTCGGGCAGCTATGCCAACGTGAAGAACTGGATGGGTTCAGAAAATGATTTCTCCATATCGATCACGATTTTCAACAGCAACACAGGCCTGCCAGTGAGTGTCTATAATTGTGTTCCTGTAAACCCATCTGTCAGATTGATCAACACAACGATAAGGCGCTTCGCCGCGATTAACTCCACGCATTTCGCAGAGCTGATGCTTCAGGTGATTTGAATTAATACAAAAATAAAAATTAAAGCAAGGAAGAAAGCTGTAATAAATCTTGTCGAAATGATAACTGTTGTAATAATTCTTTTCATAGCATTCAGCATCTTCTTTCCAGGATTCGTTTACAGAAGCAGGTGGAACGAGGCTTACGTCGTCCTTCTGGGCCGCGACACAATCCTTACTGTCGACCGCATCGGCAAGCTCTACAACTTCTCCTTCAGCGCGAACAGCTTGCAGAAATATCTTGACGACACGCTGCCGACAAACAAAACCAACCTGATTGGCTCATCGGAAGTCGACGGAACGATTAAGAGCCAGCTGACGATAGCGTGCAATTGCACCGAGCAGCAGATCTCCGCACTGTCAGAATTTTTCTCCGGGCTCAGGTTCAACGGCCGGGAAGTTCAGGTTTTAATTCCGAAATCAAACCTCGATGTCATCAACCAGCCAGCGGACGTCCTTCTCATATGGGGATACAAAAATCTGAACCCCTACGCGCAGAACATCAAGAGCTTTCTCGCCGGCGGCAGCGGCGTGGTGGAAATAATGGACTTCAGCGACATAAACCAAGTCAACAATGACAACACGCAGCGAGAAATTTTCGGTCTGCAGGCAAGCGGCATCGCGGCGAGCGACGAGCTGTCGGACAAATTCACAAGGTCTCCGTCGAACGCCAGCGACATCATTTACAGCCCCTACAAATTCTTCTACCACATTCCCTTCCCGCTCAAAACAATTCCGAACACGACATCATCAGTGCCGAGCGACATTCCAATTCCTCCTAGCAACTGCGCCAACTTCACCCAGGGCAACATGACTTTCAGCAAAACCTCCTTCAAGTTCTGGGACTGCGTGTCCTCAGCCGGCGCGCCGTCGGTTTATTTCGACACGAATGCAAACGGTCTGGCCGACGCTAGTCTTTTGCCAGGCGATAATTTCAATCTCACGAAAATCGTTTCGTACAATTTTACTCTCAGCTACATCGACGGCATGAGAAAAATTGGTGTTGCTTTCCGGGCAAACTTCACGTTTGATGATTTTGGAAATTTTGCAGGCACGAGCGTGCTGAATGTTGCTCCCCGCGACGGGGACGACGGCAAGATACTTGTGCGGACCTCTCCGGGAAATTTCCCTGTTGTAATTTTGAATCGGACCTCTGTCGGCAGGGCGGCATGGGTTGCCGATTTCTCTGAAGACGGCTACGGTGACGATGAGAAGCAGCTTCTGATGTCGCTCATTCTTTGGTCGTCAAACAAACGGGCGATAGGAATCCTCTCGCCGAATCTGCGCGCCGGCTTCCTCACGTCGTACATAAACACAGCGAACCAGGACATGTTTGAGGTTTATAGATTCAACTTGGGGCTGGGTTTTCCTTTTGGTCGTTGATTAATTATTTAAGTATTAATTGCAAATCCATTAAAATTTTAGAACAAATCGTGCTCTCTTAATTGATTAATAAAATCCTGAGTTTTATCAAAGACATCTACACCAGTTATTACCAAGTTGTTTCCAGTATTCTCATTATCTTTAATTAAATGTGGTAAATCAAAATACTTCAAA
>DATEAB010000020.1:0-3806 GCA_035288545.1 archaeon
GGTTCGAAGGTCGGCTTTGTCATCGACACTGACAACAAGCGCATCTACCACGCGGGCGACACAGATTTCGTGCCTGAGATGAAAGAGCTGGAAAGAATTGACGTGGCGCTTCTCCCAATCGGCGGACACTTCACCATGACGCTCGACGAGGCAGTGGAAGCCGCAAAGACAATAAAGGCAAAGCTAACAATTCCAATGCACTACAAGACTTTTCCTCAAATCCAAGTCGAGCCAGAAGAGTTTGTAAAAAAACTGAAAGCAGCAGGTCTGGCAGCGCAAGTTCTGCAGTTCGGAGAAAGCATTGAGCTGTGAAACGTCTATAAAACAAAAATCTAATTCTATCAAAAGTTTAATCTTTATTAAGCAGAGAGTAATTTATATTGCAAAACCATATTGCGAATGCCCAGGTCGCCTAATCTGGTATGGCACAGGTTTGCTAAAAATTTGCTGAAAAACGCAAATGTTTGCAAGCAACCTGCGCTGCTTTGCAGCTTACGGGTTCAAATCCCGTCCTGGGCGCTCACTTGAGAAAGGGTCGGTAGTCCAGCCCGGTTAAGACGTCGCGTTTGACGTGGAAGTCCGCGAGGACGTCGCGAAGATCACCGGTTCAAATCCGGTCCGACCCACAACTTCTTAAGCTACGAATTTCAGTTTGAAAATAAATAATTTCAAAATAGTTCAATATTATGAGTTTTGATTCAGCATATATGAAATCGCTTGAACAGAGAGATAGAGACGATTTAAAAATAACCTCTGCTGATGATGCGACAAAACCTGAAAGAATGCACATGATGAGGTATACTGCGTTGAATTATTCTAGAAATCTTTTGAGAATTGCAAAAGCTACAAGAACAGGCGATTTTGAAATGCTCTATTCTGCTGTAACTTATTGCGAAACCGCATTGATAAGCATACTGCATGATGTCAACACTCTAGGAAATAAAAGGGAGAATTATGAGGAAATTGCTTTCGGAATAAGGAGGAAGAGAAAGGAATTAGAAAATCTGCGACGTTTTATCGAGAAGTTTGTGAAACGTCGACCTGCGGAAATGGATAGACCGTTGTACGCAAAAGAGGACGAAGAGGCAAAACTAATCAAGATGGATGTTTACGAAATAAAAGTTGCTAAGAGTTTTTTGAATTTCCTGTATTGGGATGCTCTGAACAGAGCGTTGGATAGGAATCCTGATTTGAATCTCAAACATACTTTTGCGTTTTCGTGAACCTTCTTTACTTTACTTTAGGGACGATTAGCTCCCGATCCACATTTTTATTTTTGAATCTTTTTTAATCTTTATTTGCCGAAAAAGTCTGAATTATTTTATTGGTGCGTGATTGTAGCGATGGTTGAAGAAATTTTCCTCAAAATAATTTTGTCGCTCGCACTCGGGGCGCTCATCGGCATCGAGAGGGAAAGAAGAGGGAAGGGAGAGCTTGTCGAGGGTCTGCGCACGTTCATGCTTATTTCCCTGCTCGGCATGCTGACAGTATATTTCTCAATCGAGCTTCTCAACAGCATCCTACCTGTGTTTATTGCTTTTATTTTCGTTGGACTGCTCACCACAGTCGGCTATTATGTTAAAACGAAAGGAGGAAAAGGAAAACACATTGGAATGACGACCGAAATTGCTTTTCTCGTCACCTTCCTCATTGGCTTGTTTGTTTACTTTGACGCGTATCCATATTTCATATCAGTCTCTCTTGCAATTCTGCTGACTCTCATCCTTGTGTCGCGCGAGTCGATGCACCGCTTCGCCAAGCATGTGAAGGAAAAGGAAATCTGGGACGCGATAATTTTTGCAATACTCACTTTCATCATCCTTCCGATTCTTCCGACAAAACTTGTGGTCTTGGGGGTTGATCTAAATCCTTTCGTAATCTGGCTGAGCATTGTCTTCGTGCTGTCGATAAGTTTTGCCGGCTACATACTGATGAAAGTTCTTGGCACGCGCGTAGGGCTGGGACTGACAGGACTTTTCGGAGGGCTTGCGAGCAGTACCGCAGTGGCAGTGAGCATGGCAGAAAAATCCCGCGCGAACAAGAGAATCGTTTATTCTGCCGCCTTCGCCACGATCATCGCTTCTTCCACCATGTTTTTCAGAGTTGTTGCTCTTGCTACGATCATCAACACAGAAGTCGCGCTGCTTCTTATTTTGCCTCTCGGAATTCTTGGCGTTGTAGGTTATCTCATGAGCTATTTCATGTGGAAGAAAAATTCTCGCGAGCAGGCCAAAGTCGAAATCGGCTCGCCTCTTGCTCTGAAATCGGCCCTTCAGTTCGGAATATTTTTCACAGTGATTTTGTTCTTTGCAAATCTTGTCAGAACTTATGTTGGTGAAATAGGAATTTACTTGGTTTCTCTATTTTCAGGACTCGTTGATCTCGACGCAATAAACATCTCCCTGTCGACTCTTGCAATCTCCTCCATCACTCCAGCAATCGCCGCGCGCGGAATAATTCTCGCCGCCCTTGCCAACACAGCGTCGAAATGGTTCCTCACTCGCTGGCTTGGCAGCCGCGCGATGTCGAACGAGGTAGGAAAATCATTCGCCGTGATAATCACAGTCGGAATCGTACTGCTTTTTATCTTAACTCTTTTCTAAAATTATTTAGGTAGTTTAGGTAGTTTGGTTTAGGTAGGTATTGCGAGGTATTGTCCGTATGCTTGACAGACTTGGACTTGGGGAAATAGAGGATTTTCCAGAAGCGACATTCTTTTTGTCTGCTCTAATTTTGGCTGTCTTCCTCTTCACGAGAATGGACCTGGCGTATTTCGAAAATGTTTTCGGCTTCATCCCTGCCCATCCGCAGATTTACGCGTTTCTTACTTACACTTTCATCCACGTCGACTTTGTCCACGTCTTCTTCAACCTCGTCTTCCTCCTCATCGCAGGCATTGCAATCGAGGAGACGCTAGGGAAATGGGTCTTCCTCTCGGTATACTTCAGCAGCGGCAACATCGCGGTGATTTTCGACATACTCGGCAGGTTCCTCAGCGGCATTTCCTTTAGCGTCCCCTTCGTCGGAGCATCAGGCGCGATTTTCGGAGTCATGGCAATAGCCGCCCTCATCAAGTCCTCTGAAAAAGTCCCGACAATCCTCGCGCTTCTTGCATTCCTCCCCCTCATCCAGTGGTCGCTTTCCTCTTACTCGCAGTTCGACTACCTCACCACGCTTCTCGTCACGACAACTACCGGAATAATTTTCCTCTTCATTGTCTTCTTCATCCCCTCGGCAGTGCCTGTCTCCCTCGCGATGATTCTTTTCCTCATAAGCTGGCTTGTGGTCATCCTGCTGCGGCTTCCCACCCAAGTCTCCAATCTCGGCCATCTCGGCGGCGTGGTCGGCGGCATCATCTCGGTCTTTCTTTTCGGCAACATGGCAAAAGGCAAGAAGAGGTTTTGAGTGGCAAACGAGCTGAAACGAGTGCTAAGGAAAGTTTAAAAAGCTTTTTATTCATATGTGTTTAAATAAAAATTAACAGGAAAGGAAAAAAAGGCAAAAAAAGGCGTTTATATGAAAAACCAAGAGTATGCACTTCTGTTCGTCGTAAGCTTTGTTGCTTTCTACGCAATGCTTGCAGTCCTTTCTCCAGTCATTACCGACCAGTCTGGCGCTCCAGTTATCGGCGGTATTGGTACTACAGGCACGGGCACAGGAAGCGGCGAGTGCGGCGGAGACGTTAAGCTTTCTTTCTTCCCTGAGAGCGTTGAGCTCGGCGCGAGAATGTCTGCAATTATCTCTGGCATGGAAAACTGCAATGCAAAGGTTGTATTTGTTCGTCAGCAGATCGACAACGACCAGGA
>DATEAB010000021.1:0-4290 GCA_035288545.1 archaeon
ACGCGATGGAGTTGGAAGCTCCCGAGGAAACAATTTATCGCCATGACGGCAAATGCCCTCACTGCAGCAAGAAACTCGAGTACGATGGGGTGCCGAAAATTTTTGGCTCCGACAGTGACGGAAAAAAATGGGAAAAGGAAATTGAAATCAACGCAGAGAGATTTGAAGAAGAGAGGAGATCGCTGGCTATTGCCGCGCAGGCCGCCATTGCAAATATGAGTGAAAATGCAGGCACTGGAGGTATTGGGGCTGTTGAAAATTCTCAGGCTCGTAATTCTCAAGCTCGTTATAGAAGCAATCCTACGGGGAAGAACATGAAACGCGCGAAAGAATCGTCGGACAGGATTGACGGCAGGTATGGAAAGAAAGTTGTTCCATCTTAGTAAGTGTTAGTTTCAAGCTGAAGTGTTTCATGATGAAGGTAGCAAATAAAAAAGAAAATCCATATACAATATAGATAATTAATGACAATGACGATGGAATATGTCGAGTGGTTTGAAAACCTGAACAAGGACTCCCTGCTCGTCGCGGGCGGGAAGGGCGCGAACTTGGGAGAGATGACACACTTGCGGCTGCCTGTTCCTCCGGGCTTTGCCATAACGACGCGCTCGTTCGACATTTTTATCGAGCAGAACAAGATAAAGGAAAAGATACAGCAGATAGTCGATCAGACGAACGTGGACGACACGCAGCAGCTTCTCTCCGCCTCTGCTCGTATAAAGCAGCTCATCGTTTCAGCGCAAATCCCTCTCGACATCCGCAACGCCACGCTCCAGGGATACAAAGACCTCTCTTTCGCTTATCACGCCATGCGGGAAATCCTCAGCCCCGAAGCGGTAAAATTAATTTCAGCCGGTCGTGATTACGCGCTTGTCGCGGTCCGCAGCAGCGCAACGGCCGAAGACCTGCCGACAGCGAGTTTTGCGGGACAGCAGGCGACTTTCCTAAACGTGCGCGGAATTCCAAGTTATCTCGACTCCGTGAAGAAGTGCTGGGCAAGCCTTTACGAGCCGAGGGCGATTTTTTACCGCGCGAAGAACAACGTCCATTCGGCAAGCATCTGCGTCATCGTGCAGAAGATGATTAGCAGCGAGAAGAGCGGGGTGATGTTCACAATCAACCCAACGACCGGGGAGGAGAATGTCGTCATCGAAGCGACGTGGGGGCTTGGCGAGTCGCTTGTCAGCGGGGAGGTCGAGCCCGACACTTACATCGTTTCACGCGAAGGAAAGCTGGTTGAAAAAAGGATTGGAAGAAAGGAGAGGATGAAGATACGCGAGATGTCCACCGACAGAACGCTTGATGTGCCTGTTGCGGAAAACATGGTCATGCGACAGGTGATGAGTGAAGACGAGCTTGCGCGGCTTGTCGAATACGGCTTGATGCTAGAGCGTCATTATGGCAAACCGCAAGACATTGAATTTGCAATTGAAAAAAACAGGATTTACATTGTTCAGACACGCGCTGTCACTACGCACTACAAGAAGGAAGACGCGGAGAAAAGTTTGGCCGAGCGCGAGAGGGAGGAAAAGGCTAGCGAAGTTCTTGTGCGGGGGGTCGGAAGCAGTCCTGGCATCGCGACCGGGACTGTGCGTATCGTTCACGGCATGCAGGACATTTCGAAAGTGCAGAAAGGAGACATACTTGTCACTACGATGACGACTCCTGACCTCGTGCCTGTAATGGCGAAGAGCGCTGCGATTGTGACAGATCAGGGAGGCCTCACTGCCCATGCAAGCATTGTCGGGCGAGAGATGGGACTGCCTGTGATAGTCGGGACGAACGACGCGACGAAAGTTCTGCGTGACGGCATGCGAGTGACTGTAGATGCGTACGTAGGAAAAGTTTACGCTGGCGAGGTTGAGGCCGCTGCTACGTTTGGTGGTGGAGGAAGTTTTGCTGCTAGAAGTTTTAGAAGTGCTGAGAATGTTGCTGAATTGAGTGAAGCTATGCAAGTGCCGACCAGGACGAAAGTGAAAGTTAATTTGGTTTTTGCCGAGCGAGCTGCCGAGGTCGCCCCGTATGCTGACGGAGTCGGGCTGCTGCGTGTCGAACATATGATAACAACGGCGGGAGTGCATCCTGCAAAATTGGTGAGAGAAGGAAGAAGCGAAGAATATGTAAAAATTTTGATGGACGGCATACGGCCGATCGCTGCTGAGTTCGCCGGAGCTGGAGCAAAGCCTGTGTGGGTCCGCACGCTGGACGCGAGAAGCGACGAGTTCAGAAACTTGCAAGGAGGAGCTGACGAGCCGCACGAGGACAACCCTATGCTGGGATGGCATGGGATACGACGAAGCCTTGACGAGCCAGACTTGCTGAGGGCGGAGTTCGAGGCTGTGAAGAGGCTGCACGCGGAAGGCCTGACGAACGTGGGTGTGATGCTGCCTTTTGTTATAAACGTCGACGAATTTACCCGCGCGAGAGAGATTGCGAAAGAAGTCGGCGTGCCTGACAGCGTGAAAGTCGGAATAATGATTGAAACCCCTGCGGCGGCTATGAACGTCGCTGAATTTTGCAAAGCTGGAATTGATTTTATTTCTTTTGGCAGTAATGATTTAACTCAGCTTGTTTTGGGAATTGATAGAAACAATGCAAAAATTGCTGGCCTTTTCAGCGAGATGCATCCTGCCGTGAGAAAGATGATGCGCTACGCGATAAAGGTCTGCAAGAGCTTCCACGTCGAGACGAGCATTTGCGGGGAAGGGCCGAGCAACATACCGGAGCTCGTTGATTTTCTTGTCGAGTGTGGAATTGACAGCGTTTCGGTCGAGCTCGACGCGCTGGCAAGAGTGAAGATGCGTGTCGCGCAGAAAGAAAAATTGATGTTGACGGATGCTATGGGAAAAAGATAAAATATCTTACATTTCAAAAAAGAATCTTGCTCTGTTCTTTACAAAATCTGCAAATTCTTTGCTCTTGAATTTATATCTAGGCAACTTAGGGCGGCAATCGTTCTCAAGTTCTTTTATTGCTTGAATGAAATCGCTGTAACTATTTCCGTATATCAATCTTCCCCACCCGTATTTCCCAGAATCAATTCCTTCAGTCAAAAGCTGAAGCTGTACATCTACTGGAAAATCCAATATTTCGGATTCCCTCTGTCCAGGCCTGTCATAATACATCACATCTTTTCCTAATGTAAAACTATAATCTTTTCTTAATTTTTTTGCAACGTAAATTTGTGTTTCTGTTTTACGTGTAAGTTGATTCAAAGATTCTGATAACCAGAGAATAGCGGGTTGATAATTTCTATGGTCAACTACTTCCTGAATTTCTTGCACATAAATCACTAATTATTAACCACTTTTCAGTGGTATATATACTTTTCTATCGGCGGTTCTAATCGCAACTAATAATTATTTAATTTTTGTTCTCGCAAGTAAATAACATGGCAGTAGATGTGCACTACAAGGCTGTTGCCGATTTTTACAAGGAAATGAACAGAAAGGACAGGTTCGGACTCTTCCTGGTTTTGTTAATCCTTTACCGAAAGTCGAGGTCGCTCTATCAGATTATCAAGCGCGTGAGGGACCGTTCCGGATACTCGCTTCCCACCTCGTCAGTGCATGCAAAAATGAAATATCTTGAGGAAAGAGGGTACATACGACGCGAGCAGCCTGTAGTGCTGGAAGGCAGGAACCAGTATCCGTATTCGCTGACGGAAAAGGGAAGGAAGATTGTCGAATCTTTTTCCAAAACATTCCAGATTCTTACTAGTTAATCATTGACTATTATCGACCAGTCGACATTGGCATTATTTCAAGCTCTGTAATATATCAGATGGCGACGTATTGGCTTTTCCCCGCGCCAACACAATTTCTTACAACGGCGTTGCAATGACATTGATACCAGAGCGTTTATACGAAAACAAAGATGCAGCGACCATAGTTTCATATGCAGCGTCAGAAGAGCTGCCGCCAAGGCTTCTGGGACAGCTGCTGCTGAAAATTCCTGATTTAGGCCTGCGGTTCAGAACTGCCTACGACGTCGCGAGAGAGGCCGAAGGACGAAAAGTGCCAGAGTATGCCATCATAGCTTACAAGATTCTCACGGAGTTCTCAAAAAATGCAGGCGCATCCCAGGTCCGAGATGCAGGCGCCGACTTTTCAAAGCTGGTCAAGGAGTCCGAAATAGGCATTGACAGAGCTGCCAAATCGTTTTGGAAGTCAATTAAGATGAAGAACTACAAATACACGAAGGAAAACATGAGAACACTCCAGCGGTTCTTCGGGCTTGTAGATGCACTGGAAACTTTATTTTAAAATTTTTTTAAACTATTCGAGCAGA
>DATEAB010000022.1:0-3308 GCA_035288545.1 archaeon
GACGGTAAAGTCGAACTCTACAGGGACGCCTGTTAAATCATGAGTCCCATATTTATCAAAAACATATCCCGCTTCCTTGTACATTTGAGCATCACCAGTGTCTGCCTTGGTAAGCAAAACTTGGAGTGCACCTTTACTATCTGAAGGATTTGTATATTTTGCTGCTAACCTTCGTCCCATATTTACCACAATATTTATTCGCACTTAAGTATTTATTTTCGTTCTTTTAAAATCATTAAACTTAATATATTTTATGGCGCTGAAGCTGAAACGCACGCTGTCTCTATTCGAGGCAACGATTTACGGCGTCGGCATCATTCTGGGCGCTGGGATTTACGCGCTGATCGGGGAGGCGGCTGGAAGTGCTGGAAATGCTCTCTGGCTGTCTTTTGTCATCGGCGCTGCGATAAGTGCGCTCACTGGCCTGTCATATGCTGAACTGTCAGCAATGTATCCGAAAGCTGCGGCTGAGTACATTTACGTGAAGAAGGCATCTGCAAGCAAGTTTCTGGCATTCATAATTGGCTGGCTGCTGATTTTTACTGGAGTGCTGTCGGCGGCGACTGTTGCTCTCGGATTTTCTGGATATTTTAACAAAATTTTGAATCCTGAACAAGTTCTTGTCCCAACTTTCAATCTTATAATCGTGGCTATGGTTCTCATTGCAATTCTTACTTTTATCAATTTCTGGGGAATTAAAGAATCTTCGAAAATGAACGTTGTTTTTACAGTAGTAGAGATAAGTGGTTTGCTGCTTATAATTGCTCTCGCTTTCATGAGCGGAAGTATTGGAAGCGTGAATTATCTTGAAATGCCGAATGGATTTGGCGGAATAATTGCTGCATCGATTCTCGTCTTCTTTGCTTATATTGGTTTTGAAGAGATAGTCAACATCGCTGAGGAAACAAAGAAACCGAAGAAATTCATCCCTCGTGCAATTGTCGCAGCAATAATCATTACAACAATTCTTTACATACTTGTCGCGATTTCAACAGTTAGTTTGGCCGACTGGAAGATTCTTGGTGATGTAGAAAATCCGTTGGCGTTAGCAGCTAGCAAAAGTTCGCTGGGCGATAGCGCAGCTCTCATAATGTCTTTCATTGCTCTTTTCGCAACTACGAACACAGTGTTGATAATCCTCGTTGTGACGTCGAGGATGATTTACGGCATCGCGCGCGACAAAGCCCTCCCGCACTTCCTTTCCGTCCTGCACCCTTCGAGAAATACGCCGACGTACGCCGTGATCGCGATGATGTTCCTATCGATGATCTTTCTTTTCTTTGGAAAAATCGAAACTATCGCGAGCATAACAAGCCTCGGAGCATTCATCACCTTCGCCGCGATCAACCTTTCTCTCGTCTGGCTGCGTTACACAAAACCAAATCTAAATCGTCCGTTCCGCGTGCCGCTGAATGTCGGAAAGTTTCCTATCTTGTCATTTCTCGGAGCAATTTTCTGTGTCTTCATGATTTACCAGTTCAAACCCATCGAGATGAGCGTGGGTGTGATAATCCTCTCCGTGGGTGCGATAGTTTACCATGTAAGAAAGAGCAAGATGATTTGATATTTAGGTAGTAGATGACTAGACTGAAGCAGCGCCGAGAGAAGCGATGATGAAAATGCCAATTAGATTGAAGATGAAAGCATACTGGATGAAAACGCGGGTGCGGATCTTTGCTGCTCCGAGAAGAGCGGCGCCAAGTTCATCTGGAAGCGGAGAGGCAATTATAAGGCCGGCAAGAATTGGAATGACTTTTGCCGCCAATCCGTTTGGATTAACGCTGAAATGAATGCCTCTGCCCAAAATTTCTTCGCCAGTTGTTTTAAGTTCATTAAGCAATCTGTCGCGGACAAAACGAAATATAAGGTAGTCGCTTATTACTGCGCCTGTCGCGCCAATGACTGCTATTATGAAAGGTGTCTGCAAAGTTTTTCCTAAGACAAATATTGCGGCAGTCGCGGGTGCGGTCGTAAGGGCATAAGTGAAAAGCAGACCTGCAATAAACGAGCCGACATAACCGAAATCACCGATTTTTTCAATTCTTTCAGTAATTCCAGGAACTTGAATTATGATATAAGCGATGATGATGCTGATAAGAAGCCACATCAAGTTCCTATGTTTCCATTCAAACTGTCTCCAGTAGTTGATTGTTCTTTGCATCTGAGTGAGGTGTCTGCTTCTGTGATAGGAATATTTTTTCAGACGCGAAATGTGATGAGCGACGTGTCTGTGTGCCTTCCTGATTTTTTGAATTACCATTTCACATCCCAAACTTTAAAATTACTTACTCATCATCGCGTTATTTTCGATTCGTTTACAACATGATAGAGTTCTTTTGCTTTCTTGTTTTTCTCGAAGTGCTCCCTCACCGGCTTCAAAATTTTGTCGAGTTCTGTCGTGACGGAGGCCTTCAAATCGGCGGGATGCAGTTTTCCTTCTGCAAACATTTTTTCCAGCTCGCCGTACGAATGGATCGAAACGTCGCCTCCAAACTTTGCTGGCCTTTCTATCGTCATTTCCTTTTTCCCGAGCTTGCGGAAAATTATATGCTTGCAAATCTCCAAAATCGGATTTCCCTCCACGACTTTCGGCGGGCAGAACGCCTCGCTGATTTTTTCTTTTATTTCATTCGGCGTGTCGTGGACCGAGATGTAGCTTTTCGGGATGGACTTCGCCATCTTGCTCGATATCTCCACGTCGACATCCTTGTTCTGCTCGAATCCTCCCATCTTCACCGGTCCCTGCAGCCCTATGAGCAGGTGGTGGCTTGCGATGATCGGTTTCCAAAATCCCAGCTTCGGCCCGACTTCGCGGCTGAGCACGTAAGCCTTCCGCTGGTCTATTCCAAGCTGGCATATCTCGACTTTCAAAAAGAACGGATCGGTCGCCTGCATCGCCGGATACAACAATTGAGCTGAATACTGCATCTCGCCCTCGCGCCTGCCCATTATCGTCCCTGCACGCTTCATCCTCTCTATCGTGGTGGCTTTCATTACGCTGATGACAGTCTTCCAATATTCCGGATCTTTTGCCAGCTCGCTTGCCCAAATAATTTCAACCTTTTTCGTGTCGACTCCTGCCGCCCGCCACACCTCGACGAGATATTCCCCGACCTGCTGTATTTTTTTCAGGTCTCCGCCCATCTTGTTGTTGATCCACGCATGCCAGTCGGCGATGAAAAGTTTGAAGTGCACGCCTGCGTCAAGCATGTCCTGTATCTTTATCGCACGCATTATGCCCGAGCCGAGATGCGCGATTCCGCTTGGCTCGAATCCGTCGTATGCCGCCGGCTTGCTGTTTGTCTGAA
>DATEAB010000023.1:0-6411 GCA_035288545.1 archaeon
ATCAGTTCAATCCTTTTTTCAACGTTCATATTCTTAATTTTACACTTTTATTTAATTATAGTTACAATTAGTGCAAGTACAATTAATGTAAGTACAGTTAGTGCAAGTGTCGGTCGGATAAAGTATGGATGAAAAGATTGAAGAAAGAATTGAAGAAGTTGTTAGGATAGAAAATGTTGGCAAAGTTTTCAAGCAGGAGAAGAAGGAATTCTACGCTCTGAAAAACATTTCTTTCAACATCGAGAAAGGAGAAATTTTCGGACTTCTCGGGCCCAACGGCGCAGGCAAGACGACGCTGATAAATATTTTGCTTGGGATGCTCAAGCCGAACGGAGGAAGGGCAAGCATTTTCGGCTACGACGTCACAAATCAGCGCGAAAAGCTCTCGCATGTCGTCAACTCATCAAGCGGAGAGACAGAGTTTCATTGGCTGCTGAGGGGAAGGGAAATTCTGGATTATTTCGGGCGGTTTTACGGATTGAGCAAAGAGCAAAGGGAAATGCGAATTCAGAATTTGGTTGATGCTTTCGAGCTGCAAAATGTTTTGAAGATGAAATTCGGATGGATGTCGACGGGTCAGAAGATGCGTGTCATACTGTGCAAGGCGCTGATAAACAACCCGAAGTTCATAATGCTTGACGAGCCGACGCTCGGACTTGATCCGGACATCGCGAAAAAGACTAGAGAGCTTGTCGCGGAAATAAACAAAAAGTTCGGAACGACAATCCTTCTGACGAGCCATTACATGCAGGAAGTCGAGCAATTGTGCGGGCGCATCGCTTTTATCGATCACGGGGAAATAATTGACATAGGAAAAATAGAAAAGCTGAAGAAAAGCAGGTTCAAAGATTTCAAGCTGGAAATAAGACTGAAGGAAATAAGGAGCGCAGAACTGCTGAAAAAGATGGGTTTTGAAATTTCGCCTAGCATACGAACGATAGAGAAAAGTATAACTGACGAGGAGCAGATCACCCAAATCTTGAACGAATTGGTGAAAAACGGTTTTGACATAATAAATGTCGAAGTTCACCATCCGACATTGGAAGATTACTTTTTGAAAATGGTTGAGGAAAATCATAAAAACAATCATGAATTGCAGGGTCAGCAAGGTCAACAAAGAGGAGGCAAAAAATGAATTTTAGGAGAATACTTGCATTGCTTCAATACGACTTTGCCATATTGAGAAAAAACAAACACAGGCTCATGGAAATGATTTATTTTCCGATTGTTTCCGTGATAGCGTGGGGATTCTTTGTAGTTTACGCCCAGCAATTTGCTTTCCAGGCAGCCATCGCCATCCTCGTCGTTCAAATTTTCTGGCAGTTCGCCTACCTGTCGCAGAGCTCAGTCAGCATGACGGTGATGGAAGACATATGGAGTCGCACGCTGCGAGAGTTGCTCAGCACGCCGCTGACAACTACTGAATTCTTGCTTGCTCGAATAATATTTTCCTTAATCCGTTCATTCTTCGCCCTCTTTGTCTTGTTCGCAGTCGCGTACTTCGTCTTCAACTTCAACTTTTTCGCCACGCTCGTCCCTCTCCTCATCCTCGCCACGCTTGCAGCTCTCGGGTCGATGGGCATCGCAATTCTCGTCGTGTCTGTCATCCTTCGTTACGGCACCACACTTTCGTTCCTTTCTTGGAGCATCGTCACAGGCATCATGTTTCTCGCGGCTCCTTTCTTCCCTCTCTCGGTCCTTCCCCAGCCTCTTCTGGCAGTCGCCTACGGCATTCCCTACACATGGATATTCGAGCCGATAAAGAAACTGGCTGTAACCAACTCGCTTACTTTCGCTGACTATCTTCCAGCAATCATCAGCAATTTGTTTTATTTTGTAATCTCGTTTCCAATTTTCTTTTACGTCTTCGAAAAGGCAAGGGAGAAAGGTCGTTTGATTCGTCTTTGGGAGTGAGAAAATAAAATGATACAAATTAGCTTTCATGGGGCAATGGCCACAGTTGGGTCAAGTGCAGTGATGATCGACACTGGCGTGGAAAAGATAATGATGGATTACGGCACGAAAATTCGGACAGAGCCGCCGCAATTCCCCATTCCGATTCAAGGCAACGGCAAGCCGGACGTCGTGCTGCTTACACATGCCCATCTCGATCATTCAGGTGGTTTAGCAATATTCGAAGCAAACGGAAGCCGCGTGCCGATTTTTTCTCTTCCTGTTACCAAACCTCTTGTCGAAATGCTTCTTTATGACTCAATAAAAATTTCAACTGAGGAAGGCAATAAACTTCCTTTCGGTGACGGCGACGTTGACAGCACAATAAAAAATTTCATTCCTGTCGAGTTCAAAGAACCCCACAAGCTGAAGAAAACAACTTTCACTTACTACGACGCAGGCCACATTCCTGGAGCTGGCATGATTTACGTTGAACATCGCGACAAAAAAATTCTTTATACCGGCGACTTTCATTCAATCGATCAACGACTTGTAAAAAAATACGACCAGAAAATTCCTCAGGCTGACATCGTCATAACAGAAAGCACGTACGCGCAGCGCGATCATCCTGACAGGGAAGAGCAGGAAAAACAACTTGTGGAAATAATTAGAGACACGATGGCCAACGGAGGAACTACGCTCATTTCAGGTTTTGCAATCGGCAGGCTTCAGGAACTTTTACTCGTGTTGCATAAGTACGGAATTGACTACCCACTGTACATGGACGGCATGGCGAAGAAGGCCACGACTGTGATCAACCAACACAAGCACTTACTTGCAGATCCGAACAAACTTGACGAAGCGCTGCAGAAAGTTACGTATGTGAAAAGCGACAAGATGAGGAAGGCGATCATCAAAAAGCCCTGCGCAGTCCTCACCACGAGCGGAATGCTTACAGGCGGAGCGGTAGTCTTTTACCTCAAGCGGCTTTTCAATAACAAAAACTCCTCCTTGCTGCTCACGGGCTACCAGCTTCCAGACACTCCTGGCAAGACGCTTCTCGAGACAGGTCGCTACGTCGCGAAGGATCTTTCTCTCGACTTGAAGATGTTTGTCAAGCGGCTGGATTTCAGCGCTCATGTCGGTCGCACTGGTTTGTTTGACTTCCTGAAGAAGCAGAATCCTGAGAAGATTTTCTGCATTCACGGCGACAACACTGAAGATTTTGCAAACGAACTGAAGACGGAGCATGGGTATGATGCTGTTGCACCAGTTGCAAACAACAGATTTTTCAATGTTTAGGCTTCATATGTTTTTCTTCCCATTTTCTGAAATATTCCTCGTCGAATTTTATTTCATCCTTCTTCTTTTCTTCAGGAAGTTTGTACTTCGGTCTTAACCACATCCCAAAGATAATTCCTACAGATAGACCTGCTAAATGACCGATGTTAGCAATTGAACTAGGATAAAAGACTCCTCCCAGATCCAGCGCAACCCATAAAATAACCGCGATGATCATTGGAATAGGAATCCCGAACGCAAGAACAACCATCTTAGGTCTTATTCCGACTAGAACTCCCATTATGCTGAAGATTGCCCCTGATGCTCCAATAACGGAAGGATAAAAAAATGTGCTAATCATTCCGGCAAAAATTCCTGCCGCAAAAAAGATTATCAGGAATTTCTGAGATCCAATTATTTTTTCCAGTATTAGGCCGAACATAGCCAAGGGAAAGAGATTTGAAATTAGATGATTTGCATTTCCATGAAGGAAAATGTAAGTCACTAGAGTCCAGGGCTGCTGAAAAACTCCAGATGAAGCGAGGGCAAATTGTTCAAGAAAATCAGGAAATAAATTCTGGAGAAGGAAGATGACAGCAATTATCACTGCAAGCTTCAGCGCATCCCATCCAAATTTTTCTTTCTTTCCCGCGGTTTCCATAAAACTTATTTATGAATTTGAATTAATAGGAAATAATTGTTTGAAATTGTAATGATTTTTCGATGTTTGATTTTTCACGAAATGTACGAAAATTTTGACGCGGACGACGACAGGAGCAGCACCGACGTGTGGGAATCGTAAAGACAACCTACGGTTTTCTTGGAACTTTCCCTTCTTGAAAAAATAGGTGAAAAACTCTAAAGAGAAGTATAATTTTCACAAGATTTTGCAGAAATGTTAAGCCCTTCTGCTTCTCGGCCTGTAGTCCGAATTATCGTTGTAGCTAGGATTTCCAAGCTGGAGCTTTGGAGCCACATATCCATTTTTGCGCTTCTCTTCCATTTCTCGCATCCTTGTGATTATCGACTGTAGATGGTCGTCAGATCCCATATTTGTCACTATTTGATAGTGACTACTTTCCTACTATATAAAGATTTCGTTTCTAACTAGTAGTAAAAAATCGATACCTTTAAATATTGTCACCACTACATAGTTACGTAAGTGACAGAAATGACACTTGAATCACAGCTTGAGCTGTGCACGTACCACTACAAGAAGTGGAAGCAGAGGGCGCTTGAAGCAAAGGACCTACCAGAGGGCAAAAAGGCGCTCGAGCACGCTTTCTTTTGGCTTGAACTGCACTCGGCGTTCGTCGCGCTGCATGCTGTCGAGCAGACGAATGGAAAGGACGCGAAGATAAGGAACAAGCTGCTGATTGCGAAGACGAATTTGAGCAGAAAGCTTGCCGATTACGCCAACGAAGTTTTGGATGAAATAAAATTGTGAGATGAAGAAAAATGTCAGTAAAATTAACAGGCACAGGCGGAATTACTTATGAGCTCGACATAGTAGATGGTCAAACTGCAATTACTGCAATTGGTAGGATAGATGGAAGAGTTACTTCACAAGTTGTTGGGGATTTTCGCTCTACGGTTAGGGGCTATGCTGTTAAAAATCGTCCACTTCGTTTTCCACTTCGTTTGACACTATTTTGTAAGATATACACCGCTCAGGCCGCAGATGCAGCAGAGAGATGTGGAATAACTCTCAGCACAATGGGTCAATAATAAAAAATATTAAAAAAGGAAAAGGATGGTAAAAATGCCGTTTACCAAAGAACAGCAAAAAACCTACCTAGAGCTTTTAGACTATCATCTGATGAGAAGAGCTCGTACTGGAAATTGGAGAGACTGCTATCGCTGTTCGATTGAAGGGAATCCTGGCGTTAAAACGATTGCTGCTTCTTTCAGGGAAATTGAAAAACTCCAGCGCAGAGCATTAGGATTTTCTCGAGAAGACGCCGAATTTAACACACCTACGGGATTAAGTCATTATGACGAATCTTCAATAGTATACGTTTGTGTAAGCGGGCACATGACTGATGCAGCAAGGCCTAAGGAAGCTGACATAGTTAAAGCTCAAATCAATAGAAAGTACGAAATTCAAGAAATAATTAAGTCAGCAACAAAAACGCAGTAAGAAATTTATGTGAGAAAAATATCAAGTGGCACGTCAGCCAAAGTTTCAATATTCTCGTAATGTCCTCGAATTTCGCTTGCAAGATTAGTCAAAATTCGTCTTAATTCACTCATAGCAGAAAAGTAACCCTCATTACGGAAATGTTTCGGCTCCAATTCAGTAAATATTTCTTGCCCGCCATAGCGAAAAATTTGCATTGTTTTTACAGTGTATAAAAATCCACTACCTTCAGCTTGTTTTGTCATTTTCATTTGGTAAATAAGAACTCCTCCGTCAGCTTTGTCTTGCTCTTCAACAGTTTTGTAGAATTCTTCATATGAAATTTCTTTACCTGTTTTCATTTCCTGCGTCATGTCAAAGAAGAACAATTTTACGAATTTAAGCTTAATCTATTGCAAAACAAAAATTAATTCAATGCCTAAAATCAAGCGAAGGAAAGCGCTTCGTCGGAAAATTTCTGCAAAAACCGCAAAAACTGCGAAAAAACCTAGGAAGAAGATAGTTTTCATAGTGGTCGACGGCATGGCCGACCTGCCTGTCGGGACGAAGACGCCTCTCTCTGCCGCAAGAAAGCCAAACATGGACTGGCTTGCCAAGAACGGCGTGTGCGGCGAACTTCTGAGCATGGAAAAAAATGTTTGGGACAAGCAGGTGGTCGCTGGCAGCCATCTCTGCAACATCGCTCTGCTCGGCTACAACGTGAAAAACATGTACGCTCCTCGCGGGCCTCTGGAGGCTGTTGGCACCGATCTGCCGTACAAGGAAGGCCATCTTGCCCTGCGATGCAACTTCGCAACAGTTGACAAGGAGCTGACAGTTTTGGACAGACGGGCAGGCCGTAACGTTACAGGACTTGACGAGCTCGCAAAATATATCAATACCCATGTCGATATTGGAGTTCCATTCATCTTCAAGCGAACTTTCGAGCATCGGGCAGTCCTGATTATCAAGGAAAAACTTAGCGACAAAATTACGACGAACGATCCTCATGGCGAAGGCCAGCGCGCCGCGGCAGTCCAGCCTCTTTCATCCGAATCAAAAAAGACAGCCGAGCTTGTGCAGGATTTTGTAGAGAAAGCTAGAAACGTCATTGAATA
>DATEAB010000024.1:0-2879 GCA_035288545.1 archaeon
AAAATTCCCTCAGTCTTCGTTTCAGTCGATTTGTTCGTCACGATCTCGCCAAGCTCGTTGCGCTCGACGAAATCCTTCACCCATTCAGTGTCAAGCACGTAGCCGATCTCCAGAAACATCCCGTCCAGCTTCAGCTTGGTTTTCTTGTGCGTGTTTAGATTTTCAACAACGACACCCTCAAATTTTTCGCTGCCGAGAATCTCAACCACGGCCGAGTTCAAAATCATCTCAACGTTCTTCGCCTGCTTTACTTTCTCGACAGTCACCTCGTCTGCCCGGAAGCTGTCTTTGCGGTGGACCAGATAGACTTTCGTGGCAAATTTCGTAAGCAGCTCAGCAGCCTCGAGAGCTGAATTTCCACCGCCAAGAACAACAATAGTTTTATTTCTAGTTAGTGGAGCATCACACGTACTGCATGTTGAAATACCACGACCAATAAATTTGTCCTCGCCAGGAACTCCAAGTTTTCTCGGCACTTTTCCGTAAGCAAGAATGATAGTCTTCCCCAAATATTCCTCGCCATTGCTCAGCGTCAGCTTGAACAAGCCCTTCTTCGTTTTCTCAATCTTGTTTGCCCTTCCAAAAACAAACTCAGTGCCGAAATTTATCGCCTGCTCGTACATTATCTGCATGAGCTTCGGCCCGCTCTTTTCGGTATAACCAGGATAATTTTCCTCGTCCTCAGTCAGCAAATTCTGCCCGCCGATGTCCAGCGTGATGATCAAAGTTTTCAGCAGTTTTCGTCGCGTGTAAATTGCCGCCGTCAAACCAGCAGCCCCACCCCCGATTATCACAACGTCGAAAATATTTTCAGCATTTTCAATTTTTTCCTTGGCCATTATTCTTCCTCACTCTTTCACCGCAGCTTCAGCCTTGTCTTTGTTCGGCAAGCCAATGAAAGCCACTTTATCATCGACAATAACAGTCGGAACAGCCATGATGTTGAACTTCTGAACTAGCTTCTGGCCTTCAGGAGTCTCTGCGTCAATCTCCTCGTAGTCGAACTTGTATTTTTCCCTCAGAGATTTGAAAATCGCCTTTGTAGGTCCGCAATAAACGCAATATTTTGTGTAAACCATCTGAACTTTCTTCATTCGTCCACTCCCACAAACACTTCCTTAACTTCCTAATAATTAGTCTTCATCATTTAAACATTCTTCCTTCCACGTTTCCCACAGCATGCATGGTTATCTCGAGCGAGCAGGCATGATGCTTGCTGCAGTGCTTCTGGCACCTCTCGGCAGTCTTCTTGTCCTTGTAAACAAACCCGCACTCTTCGCACGCAAAACCTCTTATGCGATTGACAGAGACTTGTTTAACCATGAAAGACATCGCCAAAAAAGAATTGGGAAAGACGAAGTAAATAAATTAAAGTAAATAAATTTGAATGACAATATGGTGAATATGAGCTGGACCAATTTAGCTGAGGAAAGTATCGTTGAAAAAACTGCTGAGGCGTTGATGCAGAGAGGTATCGAAGTTTTCATCGTTGGCAGTGGAGAGGAGGCAAAGAAGAAAGTCTTGGAGCTGATACCTGCAGGCGCCGAGGTAATGACACAACAATCAATGACATTGAACACGATAGGTTTGGCAAAGGAAATTGATGAAGGCGGGAAATATGTGTCAATTAGGAAAAAGATTGTCTCGACCGACGACGCTGAAAAAAGGCATGAGCTGAGAAGAGCGTCCGCGACGGCCGAGTATTCGGTGGGAAGCGTGCATGCAGTGACCGAGGAGGGGCAAGTCGTTGCCGCATCGAACTCGGGCAGCCAGCTCGCCCCGTATGTTTCAGGAGCCGCACATGTCATTTGGGTCGTCGGAACGCAAAAAATTGTGAAAACCCTTGACGAAGCTTTCAGAAGGATTGAGGAGCACAGCCTTCCCTTGGAAAGCGAACGGCTGATGAAAATTCACGGCGTCAAGAGCAACATCAGCAAGCTTCTTGTTGTAAACAGGGAAACTGTTCCGGGTAGAATAAAGTTAATTTTTGTCAAGGAAAAATTAGGATTTTAATTTAATTTTAATTTTTTTAGGAATAAACTCTTGAAAGAAAAACAAGAATAACTTTATTCACATCATTAGTTCCAAGCAAGTTCGTTCCATGGCCGCCCTTTTCGTAAATCTTCAGCTCCTCCTTGTCGGTCAGAACAGCAATCCCAGTCGCCTCTTGGGCAGCCACTCCGTTGCCGTCGTCAGCAGCGGCGATAATCAGAATTTTTCCCTGATACTTGCCAATGACATCGCGGGCAGTGACGTCGTGATAATTGTTGCCTGGCGAAAGCAGAATTATGGAGCGGATTGAAGGATTGTCAGCAGCGTAACGAAGGGCAATGTTAGCGCCGATGCTTGCGCCGATGATGGAAATTCTGTCAGCAGGCTTTCCTTTGCTTGCTGCAAGAAAGTTTTTTGCGGCCGCGACATCGATGAATAGCTTGTTGAAATCATCGATCTGGTTGAACGAAGGAGGAATGCTCTGGCCATGCCCGCGAAAGTCTATGCTGAGCACACTATAGCCGTTTTGCTGGAGTTGTTTTGCAAAGAAGTTGTAGTCGTTGCGACTTCTTATCAGCATGTGCAAAAGAATGATGGAATTGTTTCCGCCAGCGTAGTACGTTCCGCGAATCGTCACGCCGTCGTCGGTCAAGAAAGTAACTTCTGCAGGGGCGGCAACTTGCTGAGCTGGCGACCGCTGGAAAATGGAAATGCAGCCGCTGAGGAGAATTATCGGAAGCAAAGCGAAAGTCAAAGCACGAGAACGATTGCTCATGATGAAAATTTTGTTGCCGCTGACTTAAATTTATGTCAAAATTATGTCGTCGAGATTTTTCAGCAAAAGACCGAAGTGCCACCATCCTATGTAAAGATTTGTTTCGCTTTTT
>DATEAB010000025.1:0-18561 GCA_035288545.1 archaeon
ACTTTCTCTGGCATGATATTGCTCGTTTCAATCTCAAAAAAATTCGGCGAAAGTCCTAGAAAAAATCTCTTCCACTCACTTTCAATTTTGCGCTTTAGCAAGGTTCCTGTAGTGCCATAGTCGTAAAAACCTGAAAAACCGCCGTAAATCTCGCTTGCCGGAAAGAAAAATCCTCGACGACGCGCAACATCAAAAATCTTGTCAGCTTCCATAAACATCATTTCAACTTCAATCAATTAAAACATTATTTTTTCATAAAACTTCCCAAGCTCGACTGCTTGCCTGCTTCGCGCCCAGCATTCAGCCGCTCTATCACTTTCGCGACACGCTCCTCGGAAAAGTCATGCTCTTCGACCATGAATTTCATCAGCTGTTTTTCGTCAGGCTGCTTCCACTCAAGCTTGTACTTCTTGTCGACTGGCGGCGAGAGGAAAAATTCCAACAGCTCGTCTGCCGGCATGTGCTCAACCCACGTGACTTTATGCAAAACTTTCGCTAGCGTCTTTTCTTTCTTCACCAGCTCGAGAGATTTTTTCGGCCCGTATCCTGTCACTCCTTCGTTATAGTCCGTCCCGATGAGCAAACCCATGATAATTAGCTGCTGCTGGTTTATACCCAGTCCTTTCAGCACATCTTTCAGCTCGATAAGTTCAGGATTTACGTCCACGTATTCGTCACGCTTTGGCACTTTTCGTTTTCCTGTTATTGACAAATTTTTCACGAGCCGCGGCGAGCCGAACATCAGCGAGTCGTAGTCCTGGCTGCCTGTCGCCCACACGTCTCCTTCTTTTGACATGAACGCGCACTGCGCCTCTCCCTCGCTCGGAGCCTGCAAGATCGGTATGCCCATCAGTTGCAGAAGTTCTTTCGCATCGTCAATCATCTCGTCAGTCAGCTCGCTTGCTGCCTGGGCGTACTTCATCGTCGGCAGCCCTTTCTTCTTTGCCTCCTCCCATTTCTCCCTAGCCTCTGCCCGTATCATCTGCCGCGCCTTTATCGTCAGATGTTTGAACTCTGGAGGTTTTCCATCGAAAACGAACACAGGCTTTATTCCTGCCTCGACCCAGTTCGTCGTCCGGTACAGCAATCCGGACAGATGCGACGTCACTCGTCCGTGCGAATCCTTCAACGGCTCTCCTGTCATGCGGTCGCGGATGATTGAGAGAAACTGGAAAATCGTGTTGAACGCGTCTATCGCGACCTTCCGGCCTTTCAAATCTTCCAACGCGATATCCTGCTTTATGCCGCTGACTATGTCGGAAAAATTAACTCCCATTTTTACCGATACCCTAATAAGAATAAATTCAGCAGAATTAAAATAACTATTCGGTTACGAAAATTCTAGCATCTTTTTCGCCAAGTAAAATAATCGCTTCTTCAGCTGCTCTTTCAGCAGTATCAGCAGCGTGAACTCCATTAAGATAAGATCCATCAATTTCTAAAGTTCCAAAACGATTTCTAATCTTTTCTTTTAACATATGTCGTAATGTTCTTTTATTTGCTTCTTCTGGATTCATATCTCCAACCAATTCCTTTAATGATGTTTGCGCTTTTTTATGAGGATATTCCAAAAGCATAACAATGCTATCCATCGATGTTAGATAGCTTAAATATACCTTAGAATTCCAATTCAAATTTTTTGTAAAACCAATGTAAATTTGTTCTGCCTCTTCATAATTTAATCTTCTTCTAACAGGAGTTGGGTAAACCAAGAGAAAATCTTGCTTTTGTAAATAATCTCTAATATCTTTCTCAAATTCAGTTCCGTCAGGTTTTACTAGCAACAATGCGAAATGTGATTTAAGACTTTTAGGCATACCTTAAGAAAAGAATCATAAATTATTTAAAGCTATTTTACTTCTTCCTTCTAAGCTCTTTTTCCAGCTTCATCTCGTCAATTTCAAGCCAGACTATGAACGCCCCGAGCAGCACGACAAGTGGCGGTATTATTCCCTGCAATACGATCCACGTCTCGCGCAGCGTGTACTGCCATATGACGTAAAGCCCTCCGATGAGCAGCACGGCTCCGAGCAAAAGCTTTCCTACACCCATTTTCTTCACCACGCAACCTTACTAGAAATTATTTAAGAAAACATATATAAATCTTAACAGTTAGTTATTCGAAAGAGCAAAGAAAAGAGTGTCGTTAAACAGATAAAGTCGGTGAAAAGGAAATGGCGAAAAGTTTTTATCATTACCTGCGGGCAGCATACAAACGGCCGAAGCAGACTATAAAGCAGCAGCTCAAGCAGAAGATCGTTGAGTGGAGAAAATCAGAGACAGTCGTGCGTGTCAATCATCCCACACGTCTTGACCGCGCGCATGCGTTGGGCTACAAGGCGAAGCAGGGTTTCGTTGTAGTCCGCGTCAAGCAGAGGAAAGGTGGCCGCCGCAGGCCTTACAGGCGGGGAAAGAAGCCGAGCAAGGCAGGACTTGTCCATTTCACTCATGGCAAGTCGCTGAGGTGGATTGCAGAGGAAAAGGCATGGCGAAAATACAGAAACATGGAAGTTTTGAACAGCTACCTGGCAGGCGAAGACGGGCAGTTCGAATATTATGAAGTTATTCTTGTCGATCCTAACAGCCCGGCAGTGAGAAGTGATAAGGACGTTAAATGGATAACGACGGCAGCAAATCGACATCGTGTTTTGAAAGGGCTTACATCTGCAGGAAAGAAGTCACGGGGTTTGAAGTGATAATTCTCGTTCGGTTCAAATCCCACCCCCTGCACTCAAGTAGCAATGAAATCAAGATTAAAAGTTTTAAATTTTGATTCAAGAATAAATCTTTAAGTTCTATATTTTATCAATATGCAAGATATTGCATCAACTTTGGACTCTACATTTTTTGGAAGAAGGGATTATATTTTGGGTACATTAGATGCGTCACCAGATTATAAGAGAGTTTCATGGATAAAACGAGACCCAACTAAATCGGAAAAATCATCAGTTTTATTATATCTTAAGGAAGTCGATCATGCAGTAAGAGAAGGAGAATTGTCAGAAGCTCTGGATTTGGATCGTTTTAAACTTGGAGTTATACTTGATGATTTTCGCAGGGATGGTTATGTTAGTATGATAAGACCTCTACTTGTCCTACCAAAAAATATTAGTAAAGCTGAAAAAATTGGGATAGCTATGTCAGAGTCAGCTCGAGGTAACTATTACGAAATAACAGAAAAGGGTAAAAAAGAAAATATTTAACAACTAAGTTGACAAAAATTTAAGATTTATTTATGAATAAAACCCACATTGAATATGCAATGAAAAAATTCTTGAATTTTCATTGCCTCTTAAATACCCACCTCCTACACTGAACGTCAATAAAACTAAATAGCATATCAATACAACTTTAATCTATGCCTTTTTTCGACTTGCATGTCCACAGCGCGTTCAGCGAAGGAGAGAGCAGCGTCGAACAGCTTGCTGCGACTGCGAAACTTCTCGGCTACTCGGGAATTTGTTTTGCTGAATATTACAAGGGCGAAGAGCAGATAAAAAAACTTGCGACGGAAATTCAAAAGGCAAAAGACAAAGTTGGAATTGAAATCTTTCTCGGCTTCGAGGCGCGCAACTCGAAAGAGCTGAACATACTTGCTGACAAAAGGAAAAAATTCGACGTGCTGCTCGTTCATGGCGGAGACGTGAGCCTGAACAGGGAGGCAGCCGAGACGCCGCAAGTCGACATACTGACGCATCCTGAAGCCGGCAGGTACGACTCCGGAATGAACCACATAATGATGAAGCTTGCGGCGAAGAACAACGTGGCGATTGAAGTCAACTTCAGAGAGGTTTTGATGACGAGCAAGAAAAGCAGAAGCACGCTTCTGCAGAACATCAGCTCGAACATCGCAATGGCCAGGAAATTCCACGCGCCGATTGCAGTTTGCAGCGGTGCGATAAGTCACTGGGAGCTTCGCGACCCTCAGGCAATGGCATCTTTTGCATCCCAACTCGGACTGACGCTGAATGAAGCGACTGACTGCGTGTCGAAAGTTCCGGAAAAAATTGTTCGTGAGTCGGAGAGTAGGAGAAGCACTGAATGGATTGCGCCTGGAGTGAAAATTGTGAGGAAGTGAAGGTAAGAGAAAAAATGAAACAGAGAATGCGGACGAGAAACAAAAGGGAATTGAAGATTTTGCTGCCGACTTTGAGGGAGAAGGAGCGTTACATTGCTTTCCAGATTGTTTCCGAGGAACCTGTAACGTATGCTGACTTGGAGGTTGCTGTTTGGAACACGATGCTGGATTTTTATGGCGAATTTGGGACTTCGCAAACGAGCATGTGGCTGATAAAGAATTTGTACGACGAGCAGATGCAGTTCGGAGTGGTGAGATGCAACAACGAAAGCGTTGCTGCAGTGCTTGCCGCACTCGGATTGATAAACAGACTAGGGGATATCCGCGTCGTTGTCAAAGTTTTGAAAGTTTCGGGAACATTGAAAGGGCTGAGATGAACAAAATTCTGCTGAAAATTCCGATTATGAAAAGTTTAAAAGTGATTAAAACAAATTTAAATTAAGAAAAAGCAATAATTATGAAGTTGAGGTATGAGGTGTTTCTAAGACATGGCTGAAATAATGCCCGAGTATATGGGTTATGACCGCACGATAGCAGTGTTCTCTCCTGACGGCAGGCTGTTTCAGGTCGAATACGCCAAGGAAGCTGTCAAACGCGGCGCGACTAGCTTAGGGATAATTTTCCGCGATGGCGTGCTGCTTGCGACTGTTAAGCCTGTGATGAGTTTGATGATTGGAGAGTCGCTGGAGAAAATTTTTCAGGTAGACGACCATGCTGCGGCGGTTGCTGCTGGACTTCTTGCAGACGCCCGCGTGCTTGTCAATCAGTCCCGTGTTAGGGCGCAAGTGCACAAGATAACTTACGAGGAGCCAATCGACACTTGGAGCCTCGCCCGCGTTATCGGGGACCGCATGCAGATCAGCACGCTGTACGCCGGACTGAGGCCTTACGGAGTTTCATTTTTGATTGGCGGCGTTGACAAGACAGGTGCCCATCTTATTGAGTCAGACCCTTCAGGAATGCTGTTCGAATGGCAGGCTTACGCCATCGGCCGCGGTGCAGTCGTCGCGAACAAAATTTTCAGGCAGAAGTGGAAGCAGAACATGAGCGACAAGGAAGCGGTCGCCCTGGCATGGGACGTCATTACAAAAACGGAGAAGGAGAAGAAGGAGAATATCGTTGACATGGCAATTATCAGAAAAGACAGCAAGTTTATGAAGATGAATGAGGAAGCCATTAAAAGATTTATAAAATAAGTAAAATAATAAAATAAATATCTATTTTCTCAATCTAAGTCCAGAGAAAAGTCAATGTTCAGAGTTAACATAGTTAAAGGTGAGTAGTTATTACAATAGGAGTGGATAAGGCAGTAGTGAGTAGGTTGACGATTGCCGGACAGAAGTTCGAAGTGCTCGTCGACCCTAACAAGGCGCTCGAGCTTAAAAAAGGGATGAAACTTGACATGGGCGAGATACTTGCTTTTCCTGGCATCTATCGCGACGTGAGAAACACAGAACGTGTTGCGGACGCGGACTTGCAGAAGATTTTTGGCACGGCCGATGTTTTCAGAATAGCGGAAAAAATAATAAAGCAGGGAGAGCTGCAGCTGACTACCGATCAGCGCAGGCAGATGGTAGAGCAGAAGAAAAATCAGGTGGCAACGATAATTGCAAAGAAGGGCATAAATCCGCAGACGAACACGCCTCATCCGCCGCAACGAATCCTCAACGCCATGGACCAGGTAGGAATTAATATCGATCCTTTTGTTGACGCGGAACTGCAGGTCGACCGGGTCGTCCGCGAAATAAAGGTGATAATACCGCTGAAGTTCCAGAACGTCACGCTGCAGGTCAAGGTCCCGGCTCAGTTCGCAGGAAAGGTCTACAACATTTTCAAAGGCAGCGGCACGATCAACAGCGAGCAGTGGCTAAACGACGGCAGCCTGCAAGTCACTATCACAATTTTGGCTGGAGTGCAGGACGAATTTTTCCAGAAGATCAGCGGACTGGCGCACGGACAATATGAATCGAAAGTTGTTAAGAGAGAGGATGTGTAGAGATAGGAAGTGCAAAAATGGACGAAGAAACAAGAGAACGAGAAGCAAGAGAACCGTCGATAGAAAAGGAAATAAAAGAAGTGATGAAAGAGTATCCCGACCTCGCAAAAGAGGCACTGAAGGAGGTCGTGTTGCCGGGGGAATTTTTGGGAGACAAGAAAGGGAGGAAAATCGGACACGGCGCTTATTTCGAGGGAGAGAAAGTTTTTTCGAAGTATCTTGGCATCCCGCGCATCGACGAGTTTGAAATCAACGTCATGCCGCTGTCAGGAGTTTACATTCCCGAAACAGACGACCGAATCATAGGCGTGATTAACAGTGTGGAAGTCTCTGGCTGGTTCGTGGACATCAACTCGCCGTATCAGGCATTCCTACCAGTTTCTGAAGGGGTCGAGGAGTTTGTCGACCAGCGAACGGACATCAGCAGGTTTTTCGACATCAACGACATAATCAACTGCAAGGTCTCGCGCGTGACGAAGAGCAAGACCGTTCAGGTGAGCATGAACGACTACAGCGCGAAGAAGCTTTACGGTGGCGTCATAATCAAGGTTACCCCGACGAAAATCCCCCGCATAATCGGCAAGGGCGGCAGCATGATTCAGACGATCAAGCAGGCGACGAAGTGCGACATCGTTGTCGGGCAGAACGGAGTGATTTGGATCCGCGGAGACATCAAAGCGAAGGCAATCGAGGCAATTTTGACGATTGAAAAAGAGTCACACATGCTTGGACTGACTGAAAAAATACAAAAGATGCTGGGCGAAGGTGTGTAAAAAATGGGACACAAATCGGACAAAAAATTAATTGTTGAGGGAAAGAGGACTGACGGGAGAAAGTTCGATCAGCTTCGCGACGTCGAGATGAAGGTCGACGTTGTCAATCGCGCCACCGGAAGTGCGATGGTTCGTTTCGGAAGCACAGTCGCTGTCGCGGCAGTTCACGGTCCTCGCGAACTATTTCCGAAATTCATGCAAGAGCAGGCGGCAGGAATTATACGGGTCCGTTACAACATGGCACCTTTCAGCGTTGACGACAGGAAGTCACCCGGGCCTGACAGGAGGAGCCAGGAAATTTCAAAAGTCGCGCGGCTTGCACTTGAGCCAAGCATTTTTCTGGAAGATTTTCCAAAAGCGACGATAGATGTTTTCATAGAGATTTTGCAGGCCGACGGATCTACGCGCGTGACAGGAATAAACGCTGCGAGCCTCGCGCTTGCCGATGCGGGCGTGCCGATGCGCGACTTGGTTGCATCGTGCTCTGTCGGAAAGATTGACGGGCAGCTGGTCGCTGACTTGAACGGACTTGAGGACAACTATGGCGAGGCTGACATGGCGATTGCTATGCAGCCAGGAAAAAACAAGCTCACGCTCATGCAGATGGACGGAGCGATATCGCGGGACGAATTTGAAAAGCTTGTGAAACTTGCGGCGGAGAGCTGCAAGAAAATTTATGACATGCAGAAAAAGGTTTTGAAGGAGAAGTACAAAAGAGAGTGAAGGGAAGGACAAGAGAGTGAGAGTGATAAAAAATGATGGAAGAAAAATATGCGCTTGAGCTGATAATGAAGGGAAAACGCGTGGACGGAAGAAAGTTTGACGAGTTCCGGCCGATTGAAATTATGCCGAACGTGATAAGCAAGGCGGAAGGGTCTGCGCAAGTACGACTTGGCGACACGGAAATTATTGCAGGAGTGAAGCTGAACATCGGAAAGCCGTTTGCAGACACTCCGAACGAGGGGGTTTTAATTGTCAATTCCGAGTTCACGCCGCTTGCGTCTCCGGATTTCGAGACAGGTCCTCCTGGAGAGGACGCCATAGAGCTTTCGCGTGTCACTGATCGCGGGATTCGCGAGTCGCACATGGTCAATGTCGAACAGCTTGCTATCACGCCTGGGGAGAAAGTCTGGATGATGTTTGTCGACTTGCACATGATAAACCATCAGGGCAACTTGCTCGACGCTGCGTCGCTGGCTGCAGTCACGGCACTGCATGCTGCGAAAATGCCAAAGATTGACGCGGACGGGGAAACAGTTCTGCGTGGCGACTACGACAAACAGCTACCTGTCGTGCACATGCCGATAAACATTACAGTCGGAAAAGTCGGAAGCAGCCTGCTTATCGATCCGACGCTTGAGGAGGAAAAGGTTCTCGACGCGAAGCTCAGCATTGCTGTTCGTGAGGACGGCGCGATATGCGCGCTGCAGAAGCAGGGAAACAAGGAATTGGAGCTCAGCGACATAGATAAAATGGTCGAGCTGGCAGCGAAAAAGGCGGACGAACTGAGGGAGCTAGTCAAGGAAGCCCTGAAGAAAATCTAGAAATCAGAAATCTAAGGAAAAAGGTGCCTACTATATATGGCAATCAAGCACATAACCAAGAAAATCAAGCTGGGAAAGATTAAGAAAGTGAGGAACGCGCCGCGATGGGCAGACATCCGTAAGTTCGGTATGAAGAGGTCAAGAAGCAGACGAGTGAATGTCGACAAGATCAAGAGATGGAAAAGAACGCGATTGAAAATTTAATCGAAGTCTGAATGAATTTTTGCTCTTTGCTTTTTAAAAAAATTTTAACTGTAAATTTGCGTGTAGCAAGCATCTCCCTTGTCGCACTGCGCCTGAATAGTAGTTTCGTTCAAACAGAGTCCTGTGACGCGGAAGCTGTCCACCGGACACGGCAGCAATGGATTGCTTGAAGTGATGTTGAGATACCATGAGTAGAAGTCGCCGACCTGCATTTCGGTCTGATTCGCTATTCTCGAGGTGTTCCCACCGCTGACAGCAAGAAGCGTTATGTTCGACAAACTTCTGGATCCTGTGGCATATGAGACAGTGATGTTTGCATTCTTGATGCCAGTGCCGCAGTAAATTTTTACCCAATCGATGTCAAGCGCGGAGCTGGCGCATTGGGTAAGCTTTGTACCGGTTGTACCGACTGAGCCAGTCTGGCTTGTCGTGAAACCTGTCAGAAAAACGCCAACGATTCCCGCGACCGCGATTGTGAAGGCGAGAACGATGACAGTTGCTATAAGGGGGCTGATACCCTTCAAGCGAACCCGAATCTCACGAACTTCATCCATTCCGAAAACCTTATAAACCTTATAAAATTAATTGTGAAGAACACCTTATAAAGATTGATGCGATATTTATTCAGAAAGAGCAAAGCTATAACACTGTAATATGGTAACGTGAGAAAATGGTGGAAGAAAAAACAGAAAAAATAATCACGATTAACCTGAGAAAGGGGCTGAAGAAGTCGCCGAGATGGAACAGGGCGAGAAAAGTAGCGGCCAATCTGCGAAAAATCATAGCCAGGCACTTCAAGGCTGAAGAAATCAAAATCGATGCCAAAGTCAACGACGCGATTTGGAGGAGAAGCATCGAGCGTCCTGTGCACAAGCTGCGCCTGAAAGTGACAAAGACGGACGCGAAAACTGCGAAAGTCGAGCTGCTTGAGAAATAGATTCTATAAATAAATTCAATATCAACAATTAATTAAGCAAGTGATTTTTTGAAAATAATCCAGGCTAACTTTCACGGCGACACAAACGTCGGTCTTTTTGCCAAGGCAAGCGACAAGTTCTGCATCATCGGAAATTTTGTGATGGATAAATCAAAACAGGGCATTGAGAAAACTCTTGGCGTAAAAGTTTTCAGAGTAACTATTGCCAACACAGACCTCGTTGGAATTTTCTGCGTTATGAATTCGAACGGCATCCTTCTTCCGAAAATCGTCAACAGCCGCGAGATGGAAATTTTCAGGAAACTAAAAAAGCAGTTCGGCATCAACCTCGCGATTCTTCCTTCAAAATTCACCGCCATCGGCAACCTGGTTTCCGCGAACGACAACGGCGCGATAATGAGCAAAACTTTTTCTCATGTCAACAAGAAGAAAATCGAGGATTGCCTTGGTGTCGAGGCTGAGTATGTTTCGGTTGCAAGCCAAAATATTGTCGGCTCTCTTTCCGTCACGACGAACAAAGGATGCCTGCTTCACCGCGACGCCGAAGAAAGCGAGATGAAAAAAATTGAGGAAATTTTGAAAGTGAAAGTCGATATCGGAACTGCGAACTTTGGAAGCCCGTTTGTTGCAAGTTGTGTTGTTGCAAACAGCAACGGCGCAGCGGTCGGCGAGCAGACGACTGGGCCAGAAGTTGTAAGAATTGCTGAAACTTTAGATTTGATGTAGCAAGGAGATTTTTTCAAGGAAATATATATTAGGAAAAAATTTACTTTGTCTTTCTTATTTCAGAATAATGACAGTTTCCGCACGTCACGCGGTCCTTGTGCTCGGCGAGAAACATCCCTTCCCCGCAGCGAGGGCAGTGTCTACGCAGGCGCTTTGCCTCGGTTCCTTCGATCTTGTACAGCTTATGCGGGCTTACCGGCTTGTGCTTCACTTTTAACTTCCTCCTTCACTTCCTTCTTCTCCACTTTTGCCGTTGTTGCTTTTGCTGCTTGTGTTTCTTGCGCTTCTTTTTCTGCTTTTGCTTCTTTGACTTTAACTTTTATTTTTGGCTTTTCCTTGTAGATTTTCGCCTTCACTTCGCTTGTTGCCACCCCTTTGCTTGTGAAAACATAATCAATCACAACATGGTCCTCAGGCACGCCGTATTTCGACGCGAGCTCTTTAAGAATTGCCGATTTTGCCGGAGTGGCCGCAGCCTCGTGCTTCACTTCCATCATCACTTCCTTCCTCCCGAGCAGCTGGTTTTCTTTCTCTTGCACAATTTTCATCTCCATGTTTTGCTCACCCGACGTAAAGGGCATACTTGCCAGGCTCTGCAGCGTTCAGAACTTTGGCAATCTCGCTGTTCGTATCGAAAATTATTACCATTCCCTTCCAGCTTCCAGTGAGGTTCGTGCTTTTGCAGTACGGGCAAACACTCTCCGTAGTGAAGCGTCGGCAGTTTCTGCAAACTTGCATCTTCTTCGCCATAATTTTTCCTCAATCACAACTCTAACTAACAATCAACATTTTTATTCTTTTTCTTTTGCCGACTTCTCGCCCTTTTCTGCCTTCTCCGCCTTTTCAGTCCCTCTCTTCGCAGGTTTCTTCTTTTCGTCCTCAATCCACTGCAGCGTTCCGAGTCCCGGCTGCCTCATCGTCAGTCCTATCTTATTTTCCTCCCCACGGCCGAACGATATAGAGATGATGCGAGCGCGGACTTTGTCCTTTTCTTTGAGCGTGCGCTTGCTCTCCTTCCCGAGAAAGACAGAGTTTTTCTGGTCGTAGCTGACGAAGTCGTCCATGAGCTGCGAGATGTGCACAAGTCCGTCCATCGGTCCGATGCGGACGAATGCTCCAAACTCCGTGTTGTCGATTACTTCTCCGTTGACAAGTTCGTTAAGCTCTGGCTTGAAAGTCAGCAGCCTGAATTGCGTCAGGTAGAAAACGCCTGGATCTCCGGCGACGATCTTTCCCTCCCCGACCTTGTCGATGCTGACGACTGAAAGAACGACACCAAGTCGTGGATTTAAAGTTCCCTCGAGCTGCTCGGCAATGCTTTCCTTCACTGCTTGCTTGACGTTCATCTGCAGCTTCGTCGGAGGAACCCGTATCTTGTCTTCAACTGTTACGATTTTATACATTTGCCGATTTCATCCCCACAATAATAACAATAACAGCAATAATAGTTCATCATAAATTATGGTTTCTTGAAACATATTTAAGCGCGTTTTTTAGATTTATATAAGTTAAAATTCTTAGCGCTTCTCTCTTGTCGACCCATCTGAACTTGTCATGCTCCTTCCTATCGATTTTAATTTTTTTGCCAAATAAACGTACGATGTAAAGCATTCCTCTGGCGCCGTGAAACAAGTGACGGTC
The DNA here is from genome assembly GCA_035288545.1 of archaeon. Lineage (GTDB taxonomy): Archaea > Aenigmatarchaeota > Aenigmatarchaeia > CG10238-14 > SCSR01 > DATEAB01. The sequence continues at coordinate 11,900 of DATEAB010000025.1, forward strand.
CTTTCTGTAGTTTCTATTCCAGCGGTATTTTATAACGTGTCTCGTCTTGACAATTCTGTATTTTCTTGCCCCAGCTGCCCCGGTCTCCTCCCTTATTTCCCTCTTCAGCGCTCGCATCTCCGTCTCGCCTTCCTTCAACCCACCCTTCAGAAATTCCCACCCGCGCCAGTTTTTAGTTCTGTGAAAAAGCAGAAACTTGCGCTCGTCGTCGGACTGGAAGAAAACGACTGCAAAAATGTATTTCCTGAATTTCGTCTTTCTTGTTTTTCTTGTCCTCTTCGTCTTCGGCATAAAAAATTATTGATAATCGACAGCTAAATGTTTTTTACCTCTCAGGTAAATCGTTTTAACGCCTAAATCTTTCAGCCTCTTTTTTAGCTCGACGTCGTTCGTCGCCACAAGCACGTCCTTTTCCCTTTGTACCGCTTCAACTATCCCTTCATCCACAGTTTTCTCGCTTTCAAAAATTTTCATCCCGCGAAGATCGGTGAGCATCAGCGCGACTTTGGCGAACTTGCTCTCTTCCTGCTGCGTGCCGGCAATGCCCTTCAGCTCGTTCAGCGTGCTTCTCAAAACAGCCAGCTCGTATCTCTCATTCATCAGCTTTCCTATTTCGTCAATGCTCACTCCAAATCGTCCCAGGTCTATCAGAAAGTTCGTATCCAGCAGTACGGTCTTCATAACGCATCTATTTGTTAATTCATAAACAAGATTATTTAAAACAATTTTTACAAATAATTAATTGATAGGAAGTAGTTTGGGAATGAAAGGAACGAAGAAAGGAATTGCTGAAATTGTCGGCGTGATAATGATTTTGATGATAACGCTTTCTCTCGCGGCTTTCACTTACAGCTATATTACGACAGTCTACGCCCAGCGGACCCGGCCAGTCGAGGTAGTTGATTCTTACTGCGAGGGAGGCAAAATAACTTTCGTAATTAGAAACGGAGGGACGGTAGACCTGAACGCGAACGCGATGAACTGCTACGCGGTTTCCCAGTCGTGCACCTCGAGCTGCAGCCTGCCTGCAAACACTCCTCCCGGCGGTGCAGGTCAAATCACAGCGACAGGCTGCGCGTCGGGCCGTGCCCACACATGGCGGCTCGTCGGGCCGTCGAACGTTATCGAACTTTATGCATACTGTTCGTGAAAAGTCAGAAAATGTGAAAATGAAACATTTATAAGCCAAATTACAAATTAAATTAAGTGTCAACACAGGAAAAGAAAGGAAAAGATGATATGACGCAAGCGAAAGGTTTGAAGGGTATTTCTGCCGTCATTGCCACTATATTGATGCTTGTCATTACAATCGCCCTTGCGGGGACTGCGTATCTTTACATAAGCGGAATTTTCACGACGCAGACACAGGGAATTGAAGTTATTGACAATTTCTGCAGTGCAACCGGCGTGATAACCATGACAATAAGAAACATCGGGACGAACAACGTCACGGGCATTACATGCTCGCAAACGAATCCGGCCAACGACGCGTCATGCAGCCCTGGTTTTTCATCGCCAATAAACAACTTGGGTGCAGGTGAAAGCAGGTCATTTCCTGGCATCGACACATGTCAAGGAACCAGCGCGCGCCTTTGCACTTACAGACTGACGCCGAGCACAGGAAGAACTGCGATTGCAGACGTTCAGTGCACCTGAATTCACATTGCAAATTTTAGAATTCCTATTTAGAATTTCTATTCAAAATTTCCTGAATTAAACTAAATTAAACTAAATTAAACTAAATTACAGTTCCGTATCCGATTAGTCTCCATCTTCCGGCCAGCATTCTGGACAGCGCGACGCGGTCGCCTTTCTCTGCAACGACCGGGACTTTCAGCTTCATGCTCACCTTGCTCCTCTTGCTCGTCGCGACAGTTCCTATCGAACGCGCAGTGCCGACGCTTATCAGCAGATCTTCCTTCTCCTTTATCCCACCTATCGTTTTGACTTCATCTCCAAGCGCGCGTGTCAGAATAGTCACCTCAAGGTCCAAGCTTTCTCTAACGACAGGCAAGTCGCCAGCATGCGACACGACGCTTCCCACGAGCGAGTCGGATTTTGTAAGATAAGGGTCAAGAGTAGTCATCACGCCGAGCAGTCCGCCAGCCTTCGCCTCGCTGAGATTTTTTCCAGCTTTCTGAAGTCCGACAACTTTCGTCGCAAGCTGCTTGTACTTGCTGCCGATTCTCACGCCAGGCCTCACATCAATCTCGTCACCGATCTTCATGCTGCCAGCGACTATCGAGCCGCCGAGAATTCCACCTACCAGACTGCTTGGAGTCGCACCAGGCTTGTTGATGTCAAAGCTTCTTGCGATCAGCATCCTCAGCTGCTTCCTCTCGTCCCGCTGCGGCGTTGGAATGAACGTCTCGATTGCCTGCACAAGGGTGTCGATGTTAACTTTTTGCTGTGCCGAGACAGGAATTATCGGTGCGTCCTCTATTATGCTACCTTTGACAAAATTTTTAATTTCTTTGTAGCTTTCCATAGCCCTCTCTCTCGTGACGAGGTCGAGCTTGTTCTGCACAATCACGACGTTTTTTATCCCGACAACTTCCAGAGCCGCCAGATGTTCGCGCGTCTGAGGTTGAGGGCATTTCTCGTTTGCCGCGATGAGAAGGATTGCACCGTCCATGAGCCGCGCCCCGCTCAGGACAGTCGCCATTAGCGTCTCGTGCCCCGGCGCGTCGATAAAACTGACCGTCCTCAGAGGCTCGCAAGTCTCGAAGCAGACAAAACATTTTTCGCTGCTGCCGTAATGCCCGTTCTTACATTTGTAAAAAGTAGCGTCTGCATATCCGAGGCGGATGGAAATTCCGCGCTTGATTTCTTCAGAATGAGTCAGCGTCGACTTGCCCGTGATGGCCTGTGTCAGCGTCGTCTTGCCGTGAGAAACGTGTCCTACCATCCCGATGTTGACTTCAGGAATCAACCTTTCGTCAATCAGTCTTTCATCAATTTCTGCACTTTTTCTCTCTGTCACAACTTCAACTTCAACGTCACTCTTTCTTACCTTCGCCACCTTCCTCTTTCTTTTCCTTCTTCATTTCCTCTTTCACTTCTTCCTTCTTTTCCACAACCTTCTCCTCAGCTTTTTCTTTCTTTTTCTCAGCAGCCTTCTCCTTTTCCGCAGCTTTCTCTTCAGTCTTAGCTTCCTTCGGTTTTTCCTTTTCTTCCTGCTTTTCTTGCTTCTTTTCTTCCTTGGCTTTGCTCTTCGTCGGAGCTACCTCATCAAGCGATGTCGTGCCTTTCTTCAAGACTTTGACATTCACTTGGGTTATGTCGGCAGAAATCGTGTCACCGCGGACGGTCTTTCGCTTGCGCATGCCTTCCTTGGTCGGATGAAAGCCGGGAGGACCTGAAAGCAGCACGCGCTTCTTGCCCTGCCCGTGCACCTGGGGATGCATCGGAAAACCGTCCTTGTCAGTTCCGCCAGTAATTTTCAGGCTGTAGCCGCTGAGGCCGATGATGTCGCCGGTGAAATCGTCGCCGATCTTCTTCCCCACGAGTCCGATTGCCTGGCCTTGCTCTACCTCAAGCTTGTGGCTCTTCTTCGTCTGCGGATCGCTTACAACAAATTTGAAATTTGCCATGATGCATCACTCGCTATTAAGTCTTAAGTCTAATCAACCTATCGTATGTATTGTAACGTTAATTCTTAAAAGCTTTTCAAATATTAAATACAAACTTAAATAAGAAGCATTTAGTAGATAGGAAGATGAAATGAATTATGGCTGAGTTTGTTGTCAATCCTTGGGAAGTTCGCGGCAATGTCGACTACGAGAAGCTCATCAAGCAGTTCGGCACTCAGCACATCGACGACAAATTGCTACAACGCATCAAAAAACATACAGGCGAACTACATCATTTCCTGAGAAGGAAGATATTTTTCTCGCATCGCGACATGAATTGGATACTTGACGAGTATGAGAAAGGAAATAAATTTTTCCTCTACACAGGCCGCGCGCCTTCTGGTCCAGTGCACGTGGGTCATCTGGTTCCATGGCTTTTCACAAAATGGCTGCAGGACAAGTTCGACGTCGAATTGTGGTTCCAGTTTCCTGACGAGGAAAAAACACTTGTTCACGAAGACTTGACGCTCGAAGACACGGCGAAATGGACGAAGGAAAATGCCTATGACGTCATCGCGCTTGGCTTTGACCCGAAAAAGACGCATTTCTTGATCGACACACTTCACGCTGGATTGATGTACAAGGAGGCTATGAAGGTTGCAAAACGAATAACATTTTCAACAGCTAAGGCAGTTTTCGGCTTTCAAGGTGAAACCAACATTGGCCTGATTTTCTACACGGCAATGCAATCCGTCCCGGCATTTCTCCCGTCAGTCCTCAAAAAGAAAAACATACCATGCCTAATCCCATATGCGATAGACCAGGACCCACATTTCCGCGTGGCTCGTGACGTGCTGCCAAAAATCGGATATTACAAGCCTGCCGCGCTTCACTGCGTGTTCCTTCCAGGCCTTGGCGGAATCTTGGAGCAGGGAAAGATGTCTTCATCGGAAGAGCAAACAGCAATTTTCACTACAGATTCGCCAAAAACTGTCGAGCAAAAAATTGTTAAGTACACCTTTTCAGGCGGCCGCGATACAGTCGCAGAGCATCGCAAGCTCGGTGGCAATCCGGACGTCGACGTGTCGTACCAGTGGCTGAGATTTTTTGAAGAGGACGACAAGAAATTGAAGCAGGTACATGACGACTACACTTCTGGAAAGCTGCTGACAGGAGAGCTGAAGCAGCTGCTGATAAGGAAGCTGAACGATTTTCTAAAGGATCACCAGAAGAAGAGAGAAAAAGCAAAAGATCAGTTTGAAAAATTCTTATATGAATCGAAAGAATAGATTTTTATGAAAATTATGAAAAGGAAAAATTTCGTTTCGATAATTATTCCAACTTATAAGGAAGAGAAGCATATAGAAAACACGTTGAGGGCAATAAGAAATCAAGACTATAAGAATTTCGAAGTGATTGTTTCTGATTCAAAAAGCGGAGATAAAACTAGGAAAATTGCGAAGAAATACAAAGCAAAAATTGTTGTTGGGGAGAGAAAAGGAGTTGGTGCGGGAAGAAATTTAGGTGCAAAGCATGCAAGAGGAGATATTTTGTTATTTGTAGACGCCGATACTGTGATAATGTGGAATACTGTCAGCGAATTAGTGAAAGGATTTTCCAGCAAATCAATTGTTGGAGTGACATGTCCAGTTTTGCCTCTAATACCTACAGCCAAAAATATTGCGGCCTATGCAACTTACAACAAATTTGCTGAAAGATCGTTAAGAAAGCAAAAAAATCCTATTGTGGCCGGAATTTGTGTTGCATACAGAAGAAAAGATTTTTTCGATATAGGAGGATTCAATGAAAATACGGCAGCTTTTGAGGACCTTGACTTGTCAAGAAGAATTGCAAAAAAGGGAAAAATACTTTTCACTTACAACACTTTTGTTTTAACGTCGCCAAGAAGAGTAGAAATATGGGGATATAAAAAACTTGTATCAAACTATCTGAAATTTTATTTAAGGTACATGATGCGCAAAAAAATTAAGTTGAACGAGTATAGACCAGTAAGATAAAATTAATTAAATTAATTATTGCATGATCAGTTATGAAAAAGTTATACATGAAAAAAATAATTTTTGCATTTCTATTTCTGTTCCTTGGGGCATTGTTTGCCGTTTCTCTCGAGCAGCTTCTGTGGTGGCAGTCCATAATTTTCAACAGGCAGGAGATTCAGAACGACTGGTGGATTTTCATTTCGGAAAAAATCAAAGCTTCCGAGCAAAACGAAGTGTTGAGTGTTCTTTATACTACCAATATAAAACAGGCAAGATTCGTTTATAATTTTTGGATTGCAATATTTCTAATAGCTCTAATTTTAATCGTATTATTACTAATTTATCAGAGGAAAGATTGGAGGAAAGAGCATGACTGAATATCGCTTGACGGCAGAAGGAAAGGAATACCTGCGCAGCGGGCTTCCAGAGCAGCAGCTCGTCTGGGCGTTAGACACTTTTCCTCAGAGAACCGCGACAATCGGCAAGCTCGTTGGGCGAGTGAAGAACTTTCCTGTCGCGCTGAAGTGGGCACTCGAAAAAGGCTGGGTCGGCAAGAAAGGCGATGAAATAATTTCAATGAAAAAGCCAGATAAGTTCGATTTGCAGGAAGCTTTGAAAAAAATCGACAAGGGCGAATCAGCAGAACAGCAGCTCGTCGATGTGCTGTTACAAAGGCAGCTGGTGGAAAAAATTGTGGCGGCGAAGGAAGAGGCAAAGAAGCTTGCAGGACAGGAAGTGACTTTCCTGACAAAGGAATTGATGAAGACTGGGACATGGCAGAAAGTTCGTTTCAAGCCGTACAACGTCGAGGCAGTCGGGCCGAAAAAATATCCAGGCAAGCGCCAGCCTTACATGCAATTTTTGCTGGAAGTGCGACAAAAACTTGTCGAGCTCGGCTTCAAGGAAATGGTCGGGCCGATGATCGAGACGGAATTCTGGAATTTCGACGCGCTCTTCCAGCCGCAGAACCATCCAGCGCGTGACTGGGCGCAGACTTACTCGTTGAAGCAGCCGAAACTCGGAAGCCTGCCAGAAAAGAAAATCGTTTCAGCAGTTCAGTCAGCGCATGAGAAAGGAATTGCAGGAAGCG